>NZ_ASSJ01000024.1 GCF_000473895.1 Rubidibacter lacunae KORDI 51-2
AGCGATCAATATTCTCAATAGGGCTGTGGGACATCAAGCCCTTAATCTCTCAGGAAATGTCTCAGCAGTAGCTGAGAGTCACTGAGGAAGCCCGCGCTGTATGCGTAGCTTCAGCGTCGGGAGGATGTCACTGCTTAAGCATAGTGATTGACTCGCATAGTGATTGACTCGCATAGTGTTGCGGGCACGGTCGAGCAGCTTGGGGCGCTTTGATGGTTGCGCGATCGCCCGACCGCAGTCGCCGCAGCGCTGCCTTATAAAATAGGTGCAACTATCAGCCACCACCCAAGCACCCACCGTGACCGCTGCCAAGAGCTATAAAGACACCGTCAACTTGCCGAAAACCGACTTCTCCATGCGCGCGAACTCTGTCAAGCGCGAACCGGAGATCCAGCAGTTCTGGGCAGATAAAGAGATCTACGCAACACTCTCCCAAGACAATCCCGGCGATGTTTTTGTCTTGCACGACGGTCCGCCCTATGCCAATGGTTCGTTGCACATGGGGCACGCGCTGAACAAGATCCTTAAAGACATCATCAATAAATACAAGCTCCTGCGCGGTCACAAAGTCCGCTACGTTCCGGGCTGGGACTGCCACGGATTGCCGATCGAACTCAAGGTTCTGCAGAAGCTACCTGCGGAATCTCGTGCTGCTCTCACGCCCATCAAGCTGCGCCGCAAAGCACGCGACTTCGCTCTCAAAACCGTTGACGAACAGCGTGCTGGCTTCCAGCGCTTCGGCATCTGGGGCGACTGGGAACACCCGTACCTCACGTTGCAGCCCGAGTACGAAGCAGCCCAAATCGAAGTTTTCGGCAACATGGCACTCAAAGGCTACATCTATCGCGGCCTCAAGCCCGTGCACTGGAGTCCTTCGTCGCGTACCGCCCTCGCCGAAGCCGAGCTGGAATATCCCGAAGGTCACACCTCGCGCAGTATCTACGCGGCTTTCCAGCTTGTTAAGACCTCTGAAGCCCTAGCCGATCGCCTCGCACCATACCTACCGAACCTCGGTGTCGCCATCTGGACGACGACGCCTTGGACGATCCCCGGCAACCTCGGTGTTTCGGTCAACCCCGACCTGAACTATGCCGTCGTTGCGGTAGATGGCGGCGAGACGTCATGTAACTTCAAGTACCTAATCGTCGCCGCCGAATTGGTCGATCGCCTGAGCGAGACCCTCGGTTTGACCCTCAACGTCGAAACTACTTTTCCGGGTAAAGCCCTAGAGCACTGTGCCTACAAGCACCCGCTGTACGATCGCGAAAGCGAAGTGCTCATCGGCGGCGATTACGTTACGACCGAGTCCGGTACGGGATTAGTCCACACCGCGCCCGGCCACGGTCAGGAAGACTATGCCGTCGGCCGGCGCTACGGGTTGCCCGTGCTCGCACCCGTGGACGACGCGGGTAATTTTACTGCCAAAGCCGGACCCTTTGCCGGATTAAACGTCCTTGGCGAGGGCAATGCCGCTCTCGTCGAAGCCCTCAGAGACGCACGCGCGCTCCTCAAGGAAGAACCCTACGTCCACAAATATCCTTACGACTGGCGTACCAAAAAGCCCACGATCTTCCGCGCCACCGAGCAGTGGTTTGCCTCCGTAGCCGGGTTTCGCGATGCCGCCCTCGCCGCGATCGCCTCGGTCAAATGGGTGCCCGCGACCGGCGAGAACCGCATCCGTTCCATGGTTGCCGAGCGCTCTGACTGGTGTATCTCGCGCCAGCGCACCTGGGGCGTCCCGATTCCCGTGTTCTATGACGAGGACACCAACGAGCCGTTGTTGACCCCGGAAACTGTCGCCCACGTCCGCGACATCATCCGCGATCGCGGCTCTGATGCCTGGTGGGAGTTGCCCGTCGCAGACTTGCTGCCCGAACCCTATCGCAGTAACGGGCGCACCTACCGCAAAGGCACCGACACGATGGACGTGTGGTTCGATTCGGGTTCGTCCTGGGCGGCTGTCGCCAAGCAGCGATCGCAACTGCAATATCCCACCGATATCTACCTGGAAGGGTCCGACCAACACCGCGGTTGGTTCCAGTCGAGTTTGCTCACCAGCGTTGCTACCCAAGGCATGGCGCCCTACAAAACCGTGCTCACCCACGGCTTCACCCTCGATGAAAAGGGACGCAAAATGAGCAAGTCCCTCGGCAACGGCATCGATCCGATGGCGATCGTGCTCGGGGGCAAGAACCAGAAAAAAGAACCTGCCTACGGTGCGGATCTGTTGCGGCTGTGGGTGTCGTCGGTGGATTACTCCTCAGATGTGCCGGTGGGTCAGGCGATCCTCAAGCAGCTTTCCGACGTCTACCGTAAGATCCGCAACACGGCGCGCTTCCTCCTCGGCAGCCTGCACGACTTCGACCCGGCGAAGCATGCCGTTCCCTACGATCGCCTGCCGGACCTCGATCGCTACATGCTCCACCGCCTGACTGAAGTGTTCGACGACGTGACCGACGCCTTCGAGACCTTCCAATTCTTCCGCTTCTTTCAATCGGTGCAGAACTTCTGCGTGGTCGACTTGTCCAACTTCTACTTGGACGTTGCCAAAGACCGCCTCTATATCTCCGCGCTCGACTCGCCGCGCCGCCGCAGCTGCCAAACCGTGCTGGCGATCGCGATCGAAAATCTCGCCCGCGCGATCGCGCCCGTCCTCTGTCACATGGCTGAGGATATCTGGCAATACTTGCCCTACCCGACTGCAACCGAATCTGTTTTTGCCGCCGGTTGGGTTCAGCCTGATGCTGCCTGGGTACAACCCAACCTCTCCGAACGCTGGCAGCAGCTGCGCCAACTGCGAACCGAGGTAAACAAGGTCCTAGAAACCGCTCGGACGGCTAAGGCGATCGGAGCTTCTCTGGATGCCAAAGTGCTGCTCTACGTGGACGACCCGACTTGGCGCGCACAATTGAGTGCAATGAATCCAGCAGACAGCCTGGGAACTTGCGATCGCGCTGACGAACTGCGCTATCTGTTTCTGGCTTCGCAAGTGGAACTGCTCGACGCGCCCGACGCGATCGCCGCCGCCGAGTTCAACAGCACTACGGACCTTGCCGCGATCGCTGTGGTGGGTGCTGATGGCAAGAAATGCGATCGCTGCTGGAATTACTCGCCGTCGGTCGGCAAATCTGCCGCGCATCCTGCTATTTGCGATCGGTGTGAAGCTGCTCTTAAGGGAACTTTCTGAAGATGCGTTGCAATTTCAGAATATGAATTGAAAAGAAGATTCAGCCCCGTTCAAATACTGAGGCCCGGAAATAATAGCAGCAGCGAGTAAACCAATTACGTAAATTGTCCTCAGCGATCCTGCAGAAGTGCACCTCGATTCATTCGCTCAAGACCGAATATCGGCACTGCAGCAGGGGCACTTCAGCCGCCGGTACGCCACAATCCGGCAGTTTTTCAAGTTGCCCTATTGGATTTCCGCCTGCATTCCCTTTACCGACGCCCTAGACTTGGTATGACTCGTTGAAGACTTGTAGAAGACTCAAGGAAAGCACGCGTGAAATTTCTGCGCTGGTTCGTACTGGGTGCCACCCTGTTCTTCCTAGCGCGCGCGGTGCAAGTGCACTGGCAAGAGGTCGCTGGCATCGAACTCAACGCTCGTCTATTCGGCTGGAGCGCGATCGCCTTTCTCATTACGCTGCTGGCACACGTGTGGTCGGGTGTAGTGTGGCTGTGGATCCTGCGATTCTGTCGTCAGCCGGCTGAAATCGGTTGGGTGCTGCGGGTTTACCTGCAAACCAACATCGCCAAGTACGTACCCGGCAATGTTTGGCATTTTTACGGGCGAATCTGGGCGGTGAAGTCTGCGGGTGCGCCGATGGACGTGGCACTGCTATGCGTTTTGCTCGAGCCGCTGTTGATGGCAGCGGCAGCCGTGGCGATCGCGATCGCTGCGGCCGCTGGCGGTTGGCTGACGCCGAGCGCGAGCTGGCAGGCGGGGTATGCCGTCTTACCGCTGTTGGGATTAGCGATCGCCTTAGCGGGCGTACATCCGCGGGTGCTGAACCCGGCCCTGGGTCTCGTGGCGAGGATCAAGGGACAGAAGGGCGAGGCGATCGTCAGGGTAGAGCGCTATCCGTGGCTGCCCCTGGTTGGGGAAGTCGGATTCGTCTTGTTGCGCGGGTTGGGCTTCGTGGCGGCAATGGCTGGATTCGTCTCTGTTGGGTGGGGAACGCTGCCGCTGTTACTCGGGACGTTTGGGTGCGCCTGGTTCCTCGGTTTAGTAATCCCAACGCCAGGCGGGTTGGGCGTATTTGAAGCAACGGCGATCGCGTTACTGGACGGGCATTTTCCGGCAGGTGCGGTGCTCGCTGGCGTGGCGGTGTTTCGCTTGTTAGGTATAGCAGCAGAGGCGATCGCGGCCGGCGCGGCGTATCTGGCCGAGCGATGGGCGAGCTAGGCTTGCCGTGAGTTCGCGTTCGACTTCACTTTCGCTTTATAGTGAGGGGCGAGCCAAATCGACTGCAACTCGCTCTCGGTCCGACGTTGGCTCGACCGACACAGACGCGCTCGCTAAAGGATCTGCCCGATGTCCGCAACCCCTGCAGGAACTGCTCCCGAATCGCAACGCTCCCTCGGTGCCGACGCCGTTGATGTGGCGATCGCCAAGGGACTCGACCTCGATGGTTCCCCGATTCCGCCAGCCAAACTCGATCTCTACAACAGCGTGATGGCTCTCGAAGCCGGGCGACAACGCAGTGGCGTCAGCAACACCATGCGATCGCGAATCGTTCGTATCGGCGCAAAGCACATCGCCCAAGACGAGTTGAATCAAATGCTGGAGGCAGCAAACTTCGCCCCGTTGAAGGATAAAGAAATTGCCTTCTACTATGGCAGCAAGTGATTTGGTTCGATGCATCCGAGCGATCTAATTCTGATTGATTCGCGTTCTGGGTTGTGCAGTTCTTACCTCAGGGCATCTCGACCAATACAGGTGCTGCTGAGCCAGGCGTAGTTCTGTAGGGGTTTAAAACTCCTCTGGGCTAACTTCTGCTATCACCATTAGCCCAGTGTTATCCAGAGGGTGTATGTCACCTTTATTTGAGAAAACTCGGAAGCCGCCTGACCCTGGGAAAGCCTAAGTTCCCTGCAAAAGCAGTTTTTTGGCGCTCTGCGAGGAGTCTTTGCACGCCGATGCGGAATTACTTTCTAGAAGTTGACACCCACCGGCAAAATTTTAGGCATTTTTTGAATTCATCCCCAAAGGCGGAAGCTTCAATTGGTTAGGTCCAAATTTAAGGCAACTGCCGAGACACATTTTTGACGCGATCTGCGGACTCCGGCTGAAGATCGCCCTCGGATACCAATCGCTTCTGCCACTCCGAAACTGTTCCTTGCAACTGCGGCGGGAGCCAAGATAGGTACTGCGGATACACCGGCAGGCGTGGTGCCAACTCCCACCCTGCCGGATTCAGCAGCGATCGCAACGTCTCCGGCTGCAGGTGCGCGTAATCCGGATTGACCTCATCTTTCGGTCCGATGCCGCCCAGGTCGGTTGCACCGGCCTCCAAACAGGCCAGCAACACCCTCGGTTCGCAAGCAAGGTTGGGCGGGATCTGAATCGCGATCTCCATCGGCAGTAGCGATCGCGCGATTGCCACCACCTCCGGCAGCCCCGCTAAGTCGAACCCCAAGCCCTGCCACTCCTGACGCGTACCCGGACTGTGCGGCTGCAGAATAACTTCTTGTACGTGACCCCAGCGACGCTGGGATGCCGCGATCGCCGCGAGGGTTTCGACGCGATCGGCTGGCGTTTCGCCAATGCCCAACAACAACCCGGTCGTAAACGGAATTCCTAATTCGCCAGCTTGGTCGAGCTGGTGGAGGCGGACCTGCGGATCCTTGCTCGGTGCATGCCGGTGAACAGTTTGCAGCAATTCCGGCGCGAGCTGCTCCAGCATCAAACCCATCGACACGTTCACTGCTTGCAACCGCTCCATCTCCGCGCGATCGAGCGGGCCGACATTAGTATGCGGCAGCAACCCCAACTCCAGCGCCAGCTGACACAACGCCTCAATTCGCGCCAGCCATGCCGCTCTTTGTAGCGATCGTGGATGCACCTCGCCACTGAGTACAAGTACTTCGCAAACGCCGCTCGCGCGTGCGATCGACAGCTCTTGACGAGCCGCGTTGAGGTCGAGCCAGGTATCTTTTCCCGGCGCGGCGCGAAAGTTGCAGTAGCTGCAACGATTGAAACATTCGTAAGTTGGGACTACCGTGACTGCCGGGCTGTATGTGATGTGACGTGGGCGATCGGACATCGACAATACAAATGTCAACTTCTGTTAACTTAGCGCCAGAACCTCTCAGAGAAAACCCATAAAGTGTGAGGAATACGCCATTATTGTAAAGATTGTCAAAGACGCGCGGAACTAGCGCGGGACGAGTGCGGCACCGATGGAGGTCCCGCTTGCCGGGTTGACCTGACGCGATCGGGGCACGGCACAACGCAGTCAACGCACGATCGCTTTTCATCGTAATCGGTTAGGAGTAACGGCAATGGTCGGCTTGGTCAAGGGTTTGTTCGGCGGTCAGTCGGACGACGAGCAAGGACAAACGCAAGGCAAAAAGAAGAAAAAGAGCGGCTACTACCTCGAACTCGATCCCGAGCAAGGCGAGTCAGTGCCAACTCAAGAAGATTCAGCGGCGGTGCCGGCAGAACTCGAACAACCCCCGACAACTGCTGCCCCCGCGCCGGTAGAGGCCGCACAACCAGCAGCAACCACTCCGGTAGCTCCAGCAGCTCCCATGCCGACCCCACCTACTCCTGAGCCCGACCCCGACCGCACCTTCGCGCCAGATTATTTGGTTCCGAGCACGAAGTCGGCTCGCCGTCGTCCGGGTGCCAATATGGAGATGTTCCGCAGCCTAGCCCGCGACATGAATACACCGCGCTAAACGCAGCTGTTTAGCCAGCAAACACAATGCGGTGGAGCTAGCGATTTCGGGCGCGATGCGATCGCTAGCGCATTGTTCGCGTTTTGGCGCTTTTGCCCATCCCACTCGGGAGGTGTATTACGTGTTCCAGCAATCCAACCGCCCGCCCGCGTCCCAGCCCCCCCAGAAACTGTACGAAGGGAAAGCCAAGATTCTCTACACCACGGACGACCCATTGGTGCTGCTATCGCATTTTAAAGACGACGCGACGGCATTCAATGCTCAGAAACGCGGACGAATCGAGGGCAAAGGAACGATCAACTGCAGGATCTCGGCCGCGCTCTTCGAGTTGCTGGAAGCCAACGGCGTTCCCACGCATTTCATCGACTGTCCCGAGGCCGGACAGATGCGCGTGCGCGCCGTCGCGATCGTGCCGATCGAGGTTGTGGTTCGCAACATTGCCGCCGGCAGTCTCTGCCGCCAAACCGGAATCCCAGCGGGCACGGTGATACCCGACCCCTTGGTGGAGTACTACTACAAGAACGATGATTTAGGCGATCCATTACTAACGCGCGATCGCCTGTTCCTGATGAACTTGGCAACGCCGCAACAGCTCGATCGCATGCATTCCCTGGCACTCCAAATCAACCGCGTGCTGCAGGAGTTTTTCACCCGCTGCAACATTACTCTCGTCGACTTCAAGCTCGAATTCGGATGCGATCGCCGCGACGGCAGCCTGCTGCTAGCCGACGAGATCAGTCCTGACACCTGCCGCCTTTGGGATAGCGATCGGGCCGATCCGCAAGCACGCATCCTTGACAAAGACCGGTTCCGCCACGACCTCGGCAACATAGAAGCAGCCTACGAGCAAGTGCAAGCACGCGTACTGGCACAGTTTGCGGGACCGCCCTCGGACGGTAACGGTACAAATTAGTGCAGCGGTTTGGCGGTCGGCGAGCACTTGTAGTGCATTAACGGATGCCGGCCGCACTCGCGCGGTACAATCCCCGAGAGGTGTCAGGAGAGCAGCGGCAGCTACCGCGATCGGTCTTTCCGACATCTTGGGGAGAGTCGGCACGATTGACTGCAAGCCGCTCCGCCCGGTATAAAAATAGATTTGGCTGCGCTCGGCGGCGGCTTTGACGTGTGAGATGGTGTGAGAAGTGGTTAAGCAAATCAATTTGGCGCGAGTCGGACTGCTATGGGCGGCGATCGCCGCGATTCCGCTGAGTGCGGCTGCCCCTGCCTCAGCAAAAGAGTTTTACGAAAAGCTATCTCCTGAAGAGGACGCTCTCACCCGAGCCCTGATCACCGGTTCCGTGCTTGGCACGCCGCTGGTGGCTCGAGCTGAGGAGATCGCGCAAGGTACAGATACCGATCCCCCCGAATCGACTCCGCCCGATAACGTTCCGGACGCACCTGCGGAAGACCCAGCAGCAACCGAGTCAGAAGCGGATGTTGCTGATGATGAGGATGTTGACAACGAGGATGCCGACGAAGCACCGCCCGTCAGTCAACCCCAGCCGGTTGCCGAACCGCGCGTGCTCGTTGCTGAAGTGCTGGTGGAGGGTGTCGATGGCGAGCTGCAGGACTTAGTGTACGCCACCACTCGCGTTGCCCCCGGGCGCGTGACCACGCGCTCGCAACTCCAAGCCGACGTTAATGCTATTTTTGGGACCGGCGTTTTCTCTAACGTCCGCGTTCAGCCGGTGGATACACCGTTGGGCGTCCGGATTACCTTCATCGTCGAAGCCAACCCGGTGCTGCGCGAAGTGGTCGTCGAGACGCTGCCGCGATCGCAAGACGAGCGCGTATTGCCACAGGAAGTGGTGAACGAGATTTTTAGCGACGAATACGGCGAAACGCTCAACTTGCGCATCTTGCAAGACGATATCGACGATCTCAATGCTTGGTACCAAGAGAACGGCTACGACTTGGCTCAAGTGGTGGACGATCCGGAGGTGAGCGAGGACGGCATCGTCACGTTAACCGTTGCTGAGGGCGTTATTGCCGACATCCGCGTGCAATTCTTCGACGAGGACGGTGCCCCCGACGACGGACGGACACGCGACTTCATCGTCACGCGCGAGATCCAACTCCAACCCGGTGATGTCTACAACCGCGACACGGCCCAGGAAGACCTAGAACGCGTATTCGGGCTGGGTCTGTTCGACGACGCGCGTTTATCTTTCCAGCCAGGCGACGACCCGGCAACGGCGATCGTGACAGTCGAGTTGGTGGAGGGCAATTCCGGCTCGCTGGCTGCAGGGGTGGGCATTAGTTCCTCAACGGGGGTTTTCGGAACCGTTAGCTACCAAGAGCAAAACATCGGCGGCAACAATCAAGATCTCGGGGTCGAGTTCCAAGTCGGCGAGCGCGACTTGTTGTTCGACTTCTCCTTCCGCGATCCCTGGATTGGCGGCGACAACCACCGCACGTCTTACCGGCTTAATGCCTTCCGCCGCCGCTCGATTTCGGTGATCTTCGACAACGGCGAGACCGATGTGGACTTGCCCAACGGCGATACCCCGCGCGTGCGGCGCACCGGGGGCGGCGTCAACTTCTCGCGCCCGCTGATTTCCGATCCCTTCGACGAAAGCGACTGGAGACTGTCGGCTGGCTTTGACTATCAGCGAGTGTCGATCCGAGACTCCGATGGCGACTTAACCCCGCGCGACGAATTGGGTAATTTGCTGAGCTTCGATGAAAGCGGTCGCGACGACTTATTCACGCTTTCGTTCAGTGCCGCGCGCGATAAGCGCGACGACTCGCTCGACCCAACCAGCGGATCGTTTCTGAGCCTACGGTTTGAACAAACGCTTCCCATTGGCTCGGGTAGTATCTTGAGTTCGCGCCTTCGCGCTAATTACAGCTTCTACATTCCGGTAAATTTCCTCCGCTTTAGCGACGGTCCTCAGGCCTTCGCCTTTAACGTCCAGGCCGGAACTCATGTTGGCGATCTGCCGCCTTACGAGGCCTTTGCCCTTGGCGGTATCGACTCCGTCCGCGGTTACGAACGCGGAGGAGTTGGCAGCGGAAAAAGCTTCGCCCAAGCCTCAGTTGAATATCGCTTCCCGATTTTCAATATCCTGAGCGGCGTCCTGTTCTTTGACTACGCCACGGATATCGGAACCGGCAAAGACGTACCGGGGAATCCTGCCGGCGCGCGCGACAAGCCCGGCGACGGTTTTGGTTACGGCGGCGGCGTCCGCGTGCGATCGCCGCTCGGCGCGCTCCGTCTCGATGTTGGTGTTAACGACGACGGCGATACGCGCGTTCACTTCGGCATCGGTCAGCGTTTCTAGATGTTGCCCATGCGCGTTCAATACACGCTGTCCGGGACCTTTACCCGTGCGGGCGTCGGGCTGCATTCCGGCACGGCGGTCCGCGTGCACGTCAGTCCCGCTCCACCGGGAACCGGTCGCACGTTCGTCCGCAGTGATCTGCCAGGACCACCGGAGATCGCAGCTGAGGTGTCGTCCGTGGGTCGGGCACAGCTTTCGACCATGCTCGGCGACGAGAGAGTCGGCGTCCGGACCGTGGAGCACCTGCTGGCGGCCTTGCTCGGGGCAGGGGTTGATAATGCTCGCATCGAGCTAGACGGTCCGGAAGTACCGCTGTTGGATGGGTCGGCGCGGGAGTGGAGCGAAGCGATCGCGGCAGTAGGAACTGCAGCCACCGAAGTCCCAGCAGCCGAGCCGCTGGCGATCGCCGCCCCACTGTGGGTGGGCGAGGGCGACGCCTTTGTAACGGCCGTCCCGGCCGCGAAAACCCAGCTCAGCTACGGTATCGATTTCGACGCGCCGGCAATCGGACAGCAATGGCACACCTGGCAGCCCGATCGCGTTGATTTTGCCGAGGCGATCGCGCCGGCCCGCACCTTTGCACTCGCCGAGGACGTTGAACCGTTACGACAAGCGGGATTGATTCGCGGCGGCAGTTTGGAAAATGCCCTCGTATGCGCGGGCGATCGGTGGCTGAATCCGCCGCTGCGGTTTGCAAATGAGCCCGCACGTCATAAACTTCTAGATTTAGTGGGAGACTTGAGCTTACTAGGTGCCTTGCCGCGCGCTCACGTCCTTGCCTACAAAGCCAGCCACGCGCTGCACGTGCGTTTCGCTCGCGCCTTGCTGGCTGCCGAGCGCGCCTAGCTTGCTTGCTGCCACGAGCCTGTCAGGAGACTATTCGCTTGCCTATGTCCGCACTTACCGATCGTCGAAACGCTTCCACCGCCAAGGATGCCGCACCGGATCGCGTGGATACCCCCGAGCCGATCGCGCTCGATATTGCCGCGATCCACAAACTCCTGCCCCATCGCTACCCGTTTGCGTTAGTCGATCGGATTTTGGAGTACGTCCCGCAGCAATATGCCCTCGGACTCAAGAACGTCAGCTTCAACGAACCACACTTTCCCGGACATATTCCGGGCTATCCGATCATGCCGGGGGTCTTAATCGTCGAGGCGATGGCACAGGTCGGCGGCGTCGTGCTCACGCAACTGCCGGGTATGGAAGGCAGCTTCTTCGCCTTTGCCGGGATCGAAAAGGCGCGTTTCCGCCGTCCGGTGGTGCCCGGCGACCAGCTGATCATGCGCGTCGAGCTGCTCTCATTCAAGCGACGGTTTGGCAAAATGCAAGGGCGGGCAACTGTGGACGGCCAGCTAGCAGCTGAAGCCGAGATGACCTTCTCGCTCTTCGAAATCGAGTAAGTAGAATTACTAGACCGCTCGGGAGTCGTGCTTTGACTGCGCTCATCCATCCAACAGCTGTTATCCATCCGAGCGCCGAACTTCATCCGACAGTGGAGGTCGGAGCGTACGCCGTCATTGGCGAGCAGGTGGCGATCGGGGCTCGTTCAACCGTCGGCGCTCATGCGGTAATTGAAGGACCCACCGTCATTGGGGTCGACAACCGCATTTTCCCAGGCGCGGCAATTGGTCTTGAGCCCCAAGATCTTAAGTATCGCGGCGGGAGCAGCTGGGTCAAAATTGGCGACGGCAATACGATTCGCGAATACGTGACGGTCAATCGCGCGACGGACAGCGGTGAAGTCACGGCGATCGGCAATGAGAACTTGCTAATGGCCTACGTCCACGTCGCCCACAACTGCGAGATTGCTAATGGCGTCGTGATTGCCAATAACGTAGCTCTGGCAGGGCATGTATGTATCGAGGAGAAAGCAACCATCGGCGGCATGCTCGGCATCCATCAATTTGTTCGTATCGGTCGTTTGGCGATGGTGGGCGGCATGAGCCGTGTAGATCGCGACGTGCCGCCCTTCATGTTGGTGGAGGGCAATCCGGCGCGAGTGCGCGCGCTCAACACGATCGGCATACAGCGGCACGGTTTGAACGATCGGGAAATTGCCGAATTGAAGCAGGCTTTTCGGCTGCTCTACCGCTCGAATCTCAGTTTGGAGACAGCGCTAGAGAAACTCGCGCAAGGTTACGGAATGGCTCCACTAGTTCACCTACACGAGTTCTTACATCAGTCGTCAACAGAAACGGGACGGCGCGGTCCGGTTCCAGCAGCCCGCCACTAGTGCGCTGGAGAATGCGAGTAAGGAATGCAGACGAACGCCACCGGTCAGAGCTACAGCCTGTTTATCAGTACGGGTGAGGTTTCGGGTGACTTGCAGGGCGCGCTCTTGGTCGCGGCGCTGCGGCGATTGGCAGCGGCGCGCAACCTGGCGCTGGAGATCGTGGCGCTAGGCGGCGATTGCATGGCAGCTGCCGGTGCCACGCTGCTGGGCAACACAACGCGCATCGGTTCGGTCGGTCTTTTGGAGTCGCTGCCGTTTGTGGTCCCAACCTGGCTGATACAGCGGCGAGCCAAGCAGTGGCTGCGGGCACAACCGCCGGATGCAATGGTGGCGATCGACTACTGCGGCCCGAATCTCAGCCTTGCGGAATTCGCGCGCCACTGGTTGCCGCAGATCCCGCGAATCTACTACATTGCCCCGCAAGCGTATGTATGGGCGATGCCTGGCACGACGCGCCAACTTTTGAGCGTAATGGACCGGCACTTGGCAATTTTCCCCGAAGAGGCTCGGTTCTTTCGCGATCGCGGCATCGAAACGACCTGGGTGGGGCACCCGATTGCCGATCGCTTGCAGTCAGCCCCAAGTCGTGGTGCGGCCCGAGCGACTCTAGGTATTGCTCAGGAGACGCGGGCAGTGGTGCTGCTGCCGGCATCGCGCCGCCAGGAACTGAAGTATCTACTGCCGCCAATCTTTGAGGCTGCGCGGCAGCTGCAGGAGCGAGTGCCGCAGGTTGCTTATTGGATCCCGCTTTCGATGCCGGCCTTTCGCGAGCCGATCGCGGCGGCGGTGGCGCGCTATGGATTGCAGGCAACGTTGGTGGACGGGCAGCAACGGCTTGCGGCAATCTCGGCAGCGGATTTAGCAATTTCGAAGTCAGGCACGGTGAATCTGGAGACGGCGTATCTAGACGTGCCACAGGTGGTGCTTTATCGCGTCAGTCCGCTCACGGCTTGGATCGTGCGCAAGCTGCTAAATTTTTCGATTCCGTTTATGTCACCGCCCAATTTGGTATTGATGGAGGCGATCGTTCCCGAGCTGCTACAAGAGGAAGTGACACCAGAACGCATCGCAGCTTCGGCCGAGAGGGTCTTGCTCGATCGCGAGTACTGCCAGCAGATGCAAGCAGGATACGCGCGGATGCGCGCGGCGTTGGGCGGTCCAGGTGCTAGCGATCGCGCTGCTACTCAGATTTTAGATTTCATTCAAGCTCGCCGGCAGCAAACGCTCACCGCCACTGACTGACAGTCGTTTTCCACTATCACTTCGGGGGGCGCCCCCGAAGCGGCTGCCCTAGCGTATGAACCCTTACGAGGGGGCAAACCTGCGGTTTCAGTATGGATGTGCATCCGTGCCGCCACGGTTGTCGCATTCAAATGCTGTCCGTGATGCTGCTGAACGAAAACGCCTGCGTTCGGACGCCCGGCACGATGGTGTTGCCGAAGCGCTGCTCGCGCGCGACGGCATCGATATGCCGCAGCATCTCCGGTAGCTTTTGGTTGAAGCGCAGATTGGCAATCGGGTAGGCGATCGCGCCGTTTTCAATCCAGAACGTCCCATCGCGCGTCATGCCCGTTACCTCGAGCGTGCGGGGGTTGACGTACCGCACGTACCAGGCGCGACTGACAAGGATTCCCCGCTCTGTCTCGGCAATCAACTCGGCGAGGTCGCGATGGCTGCCGCTCATGACAATGGGAAACAGCGGTCCCGTGGGCTGTCGTCCTTGCTGTTGCGCCCAGAAGCGGTTGTAGGATAGGGTTTGCGGCACGCCATCGCGCACGACTTCCAGGAGCGAGTTCGGCCAGCCATCGCTAAAGAAGCGTCGCGATTGTAGCAGGGGATGTGCCGGGTCGCGACGAATGTGCACGATCGGGGAAAATAGCTCTTCGCCGACGCGATTGCCGCCCTCAGGAGCGGACAAAAACGAGCGTCCCTCATCAGCTGCCCGCGCGTCGAAGTCCCATGCGACCGGTGCCAGCAAACTGGCAAAGGCTTGCGCCTCAAAAATCACCGGATAGGTTCCCGGCGCGATCGCGCGTGGAGATTGAGACGCACGTGCGCGAGCGATTGTCCGTGCGACCGCCGTTTCGATGGGGAGATCTGCCATAGCAGATGCCGTTTGCTGCGTCCAGCTCGACCCAAATCCTACCCGTGCGCTGAAGCTGAATTCGGCTTCTGTAAGGCGATCGCATGCTCGCAGCCCTTGCGAATTGCCCACGGCTGTTAGGAGCGCTTCGGTGCTGAAGGTCCCCGACGCCGTGACGCCTGCGGACGCTGCTTGCTGGCATGCCTGCCGGATGGCTTCCCCGCGCGCGCGCGGCGAGCAATTTGCCGTTGCATCATCAAACGCTGGGAGGCGATCGTCGTAAGATTGGGGCTCCAGTAACGGCAACCGCTCCGGGTCGGCGGGTGCCACCCGCGCGAGGGCTTCGGCGCGACGCACACTAGCTTGAATGGCGTCGCGATCCAATTCCGTCGTAGAGGTTGTAGCACTGCTCTGCCCGAAGGTGCTGGTAATGGCAATCTGGCAGCGATCGCGGCTCAAGTTCTGCCCGATTTGATTTTCCGAGAAGCGGCTGAGTGCTGAGGAGCTAGCCCGCAGGTTGACTTGGCAGCCATCGGCTTCGGATTGACTGACGGTAAAGTTGATGACGTCGAGGGCGGCTTCGGTATCGAGCCAGGATGGAGCGAAGGCGGCTGTCATTATGTAAAGTCGAAGCGGAAAAATGCCGTGGCTTGAATGCTTGTTCCAATGGTAGACGTTGACAGCAGTAATAGCGGTGGCTGAGCGACGATCGGGGGCTCAACTGACTCCGTCCCAACGCGATCGCGGGACCATCAAGACAGTTACCTCTAGAACGCATCTATACGGAAAAGCCTGGATGCGATCCCGCTCGGAGCATATGATAGGCAATGTTATTCGCGCGAGAGTTGCGACTCTTGTCTCTTTGCTTTTTAACAACGATCTCATTTGCGGTCGATGTGGAGCGCCGCGTTCAGCAAGCTGGCATCGTTTTTTTCAAATGTCACCGAATCCAATTTCCCAAACCAGATAGCAGCTAGAGCAGACATCCTAATTATTTTCGTCGCCAGGCAAGATGTTAGTGCGAAAATCATTTACATCTTTCCCAACTTGCCTCGGAAACCGAGGTAAGTCCCGAGTAAACACGATCTAACTTTGTTCTGCCAGTTCTCACGATTGTAGAGGCAGATCTTAACGATCTCATAGAGAGCATACTTTATACGTCTCAAGCTTCCTGTCAATCGAAAGAGCCCGCGAGCGTACCGGGTTTCAAGATAGGTATGGTTGCGGCAGATATAGAAGTGGCGGAGTGCCGAGTATTGAAGCACTGTGTTTTCGATTCCAAATAGCTTTATTTGCAGCGGATTGCCAAAGTGATGGTCGAGGATTGCTGCAGAGGCAATAATGTTGAAGTATCCGTGCTGTCGAAGACGCATCCCATACTCGAGGTCGATCCCGTCGATAAAAAGGTCTACCCGTGGAGAACCGACTGCACGCGCGGCTGCTAGATATAGCAACGAACCTGAAGTGATGGGAGCGTCGCACTCATAAAAGTCTCCTGCCACGCTAGGCTCACAACCTAAGAAGCGATCGCGTTTGAAGACAGCTCCCATCACAATCTCTCCCGTAAGGCAGTCGATGGGAGTCGGTGCCACGATGCCAATCGGACGACGCTGGCTGACAAGCTGCTGATAGGTTTTCAGTAGAGTTTCCAGGCAATCAGGTCTGGGAATACTGTCTTGATCGAATGTCCAGAGGAAGTCGCAGTCTTCGCTAAGGGCTTGCGCGATCGCGCGTTTCAACCCTTCACCAATACCGACATTTTCGGGTTGATGCCAATATGTCGAGATGCGATCGCGACTGACTGATAAAGCTTCCGGAGAGTTGTCGAGCAGGTAAACAGACTTGATTGGATGGGTTTGTCGGTAAATCCCCTGTAAGCAAAGATCGACCGCAGCTCGATCTTTATAGCCTGTTATGTAAGCTGCAACGTTATAAATTCCCAAACCGCTGCTCTCGCTCCTCAGATTTTCAAGAAAGCAAATACCCCATTCATTACCTCAACTTTAGTAGAATATATGATGAACTCTGAACAGCGAGTTTTGGGTTCGATCTGCTCTCCTCAAACAGCTCTCAAGCTTACGTTGTTTCGGTGCTTTAGAGCAGCTTGTAATACTTGCAGCTCCGAAATGACTGCTTTTTCAACCGAGTACTCAACGGCAGTGACGATCGCGCGATCGCGGAGTGCTTCTCTTAGGGCGTCATCGGTTACTAGCTTGACTAGTTGATGATAGCAGTCAGCTTCCGATGATGTATCGGCGAACAGTGCATTTTCACCGTCTATGGCGTACTCAGTCGCTCCTCCTTGTTGCGGTAAAATCGTCGCGCACCCGCAAGCCATGGCTTCAAGACCCGTGCGTCCGAAGGCTTGGTAATCCGAGTAGTCGACAAAAATATCTGACTGCCGTAGGGTTCCTGCTACCTCTTCTCGGGTGACGACACCGCGGTTGCAATGGGAGAACTCTCGGTCGAGAGCGTAACTTGCTAGGTTGCGATCGTGGCAACCAAAGATTTCGATCTCGACTTTTTCTCCAAACTCTGATTTCAACCTGGCCAACACTCGCATGGTTCGAGCGGCGCCGCGACGAGGCGTTGCCGGACGGACCATCGCAGCAACTCGTACTGCTCGACCTCCAGAGGATGGGGCAAAACGAGGGTAAAACAGGTTGCGTTCGAGACTCGGACTGACTTTCGCAACCTCAACTCCATGCTCTCGCTCGATCAGGTCGCACAGCCAGCGAGTTTTGGCGAAAAGTACGTTCCCCCGAACTAACGTGTAGGAGTCATAGGCCTGTTGCCATTCTGCAGAACCTAACTCGAAAAACCAAGGCTCGTAGTCTTGGACGTAGTAGGCAGGCAACAGCATTGGATTCGAGGTAACGATCGCCTGTAGCAATTGCGTCGATGAAAAAATCGTTGCTATGACGATGTCAAATCGGCCAGCCGCTTCCGTTAGCTCGTCCTCGTTGTTGAAAAAATAGAAGAGATCGCGATCGGATTGAAACAGACTGGGGTAGTTCTGCCGATAATTGGACTTGTGTTTTGCCCGCGTAGCAATGCGCGCATCTACCCCCAGTTTCCGCATTCCCGATGCTTCCTGAACCACAGAATGCGCGCCGCCCCCACCCCCGCGCACGGGGAGCAAAAACAGGATGCTAGGTTGGCGATCGCTACCCAGTCTCACGCGAGCCCCCATATCTCCGCGAGGCTTGCTTAGTGCTTGGTCGAGCCGCTGGCGAACCCGCAGGCGCATCTCTTCCAATAGCGGGTGATTGCGCATTAACTCGACCTGCGAGGCAATGCGCTCCTTCCCATGCTTGGCTTCTAGCGAACGGCTGCCAGCTTTGGCTAGCTCCGCGCGGCGTTTGTCACCGTAACTTTTCGATTTCGCGTGGAAGATGTAGGCGGAATCGGCAATCGCCAGGTCAAATCCGGCATCGGTTGCGCGCAAGCAATAATCGTTCTCCTCACCATACCCCTTAGGAAAGCTTGCCTCGTCCAAGTAGCCGATTTCATCGATCACAGCTCGTTTTAGGCATAAACAGAATCCATTTAAAAATGGCACTCGGGGGTAACGCTTTTGAGAAACCGAGCTTACTACGTCTGCCATATCACTCGTGCTGTAACCCGCAGGCAGTTCGTTAACAGCCCAGCCGCCGCCAGCAGCGTAGATCTCCGGCACGGACTGCCAGCTTGCTGCGTTGGATAGGGGAGAAGCAATACCAATTTTTGGGTCGCTCTTCAAGCACTCTAGCAACCGCTCCAGCCACCCCGAGGGCACGATTGTATCGCTATTCAACAAAACAACATACTCGGCGCTTGAGGCTCGAAGTCCCCGATTGGCAGCCTTGGTGTACCCACCTGCTACTTCAGTTTCGATTGAAGTAATGTTCGGGTGTTGGCTGGTAAACTCTCGCAAGTAGCAAGATGTCTCTTCCCCGGACCCATCATTAACCAAATAGAGTTGGTAGGGGGGCTTAGTCTCGCGCACGATCGCGTTCAGACAAAGTCGAACATCAGCCAGGGCGTTGTGAATGCAGACAATGATATCGACCTTTTCTTCGCGGCGGGAGCTGCTTTTCCCTGCAGGCAGTAGATAGGAAGTACTGCCGCGACTGCTGAGCGCGGGGAGAATTAGGTGGTTTTGGAAACGTTGACTGCCGCGATCGCGACGCCCCTCATAGGTTCGCTGCCACGCCCGTACTCTCCCAATCAGGCGAGACTGTTGGAGCTCTGGTGGTTCGTCAAGAGACTGGCCGCGAATCTTACGGAAAATGAGGTATAGGAAGCTACCCAGTCTCCAGCGGTTGGTATCGAGAATAGAAGTAATCGACTGGTTGAATTCTTCAATCCAGCTGCCGAGTCTGAAAATGTCTTGCTCGGCTTGCTCTAGGGCTTTTTTGTTACTGCAAATTTGGGCTTCTAGGCTGGAGATATTAGCCTCAAGACCTTTGGTAAACTGCTTCTGCTGTTGTTGTCGGGTATGTTGGAATTTCTCAAGCCGTGCTTTGAGATCGGCAGTATCGCGGTTGTATTTTTCCTCGAGCTTTTCAATACTCTGTTTGCTCTTCTGCTGATTGTTTCGAAGAGCAGTCTTAAATTTCTGCCGATCGAGTTCTCCTCTCAGACGCTCTTTCTCAAGGGCGCGCAGCAGGCGATCGATAGCAGGAGGCGTTCGAAATGCCTCTAAGAAGCTTGCTAACTGTTGGCGTGCCTGCAGACAAGTATCCGTTGCTAAAATGCCGAGTCCGTTAAAGCCAGGCAGTTCGTATAAGGATAGAGCTAGGTCGCTCTCGCTGACAAAGTCGTCGACTGCCGTCCGAACGCCATTGCGGACGGCGTTCTCATAAATTGAATGGTTCAGATGCGCGTTAAACCCTCCTGACTCCAGCAATTCAGGCGTGTCAAGGCTAAGTCCCTGCTGCTTGTAAGCATGGCGGTAAGCGATCGGGATGTTTTCGGGATTGTAGTAGAGATCTCTGCGCCCGTAAGGCCATCCCACATCGTGTAGTAAGACAACGGGAAAGGCTTTTCCCTTGCTAGAACTATGCTTTTCGACTAACTTGAGTTCGTTATAAACCGTGTACCAATTATGATCGCCATCTATGAGCACTAAATCGCCAGATGGTGCTATCGGTATAGCATTTAGACTTAATAACTTATAGAACGTGACATGTTTTCCGTAATGCTGCTCCCAAGGTTCCAGATCGAACTTGGGAAGTGGATCGATGACGTGTAGACAAGAGTCCTCGCGCTCGCAATAGTCCAGCAACTTCTCAGTTGTGTAGCCGCGATCGGAGCCAATCTCGATAATGACCTTAGGCTGCAAAAGCTCTAAGATAGGTTGAATGGCGATGTCCCAGAAAAGACGCATTAGTTCTCAGTGCTCGCGCTTGTCTCTAGTTGGTCGGGTACGTGGCTTCAGCCTGGAGTAGCTAAATTCCCCGCTTTGCCAGGTATTAAGCGGCTGGAAGTGTGACGTCCCCATTGGTACGCCTGAGCCGAGTTGAACGGGCAAATATGAAGAAGGCTCTGCATGATTCCTAGCCAAATAAATTGCAGCTAGGTGCGGATACTACCCTGCAAACTGCACTAGAGCCTACCATCCTTCTTCTACAACGGGCAAGGACGAGTGAGATCCTAATGAGCATTCTCTTAAGGGTTCGGGCAGTACTAAGAATTGCCGAGATATCCTACTAAGTAAACCAAAGTGCTTGTGTTACCACCGCGTTCGTATGGGGGGTCTGTAAGGATATCCCAATGCCTCTATTGCTTGCCGTGTCGGCCCTGGCGATCGCGTTAGAGCAGGGGCGAGCTACAATCCGGGTGCCGTTCGTCCCCCAACCCTATCAGCCATGCAAATCGCTACCTGGAACGTCAATTCCATTCGCTCGCGCGTGGAACATGTTGTCGATTGGCTAAAAGCACATCCTGTGGACGCACTCTGTTTGCAAGAGACCAAGGTGATCGATAAGGACTTTCCCAGCTCGCCGTTCCGCGAGCTGGGCTACCATGCAGTCATTTCCGGACAGAAATCTTATAACGGCGTAGCAATCCTTTCGCGGCAGCCTCTCGCTGAGGTGAATGCGGGATTTGAACCGGTTGTGGGCACGGAGCTGGCCGGAGATCTCGACGAACAAAAGCGCGTTCTCAGCGGCATTTTGGACGACGTAAGAATTGTCAACCTCTACGTGCCTAACGGTGCAAGTGTTGGTTGCGATAAGTACGACTACAAGCTGCGCTGGTTATACGTGCTACGTGCTTATCTCCTAGAGCTGCAGGGGAGATCGCCGGTGAATATTTGTGCCTGTGGGGATTTCAACATTGCCCCGGAAGACCGCGACATTCACGATCCCGTGGGTAAAGACACGCATATCATGGCATCGCCAGCGGAACGGGAAGCACTCCAGGCAATCGCGGCACTAGGATTTGCCGATGCCTTTCGCAAATTTGTCTCGGAGACGGGGCATTTCAGTTGGTGGGATTATCGCACGCGCGGATTTCGCAACAACCGTGGCTGGCGTATCGACCACCACTGGGTTTCTGCCGGGCTCTACGAACGAGCAACGAGTTGCGCGATCGACTCAACACCGCGTGGGTTGCCCAAGCCCAGCGATCATGCGCCGGTCGTGTTCACCGCATGATGAGGGGTGCCTCAGCGAGAAACAAGTGGTGCGAGCCAGCCTGCATGAGTAGTTTGTCCGAGATCGGAAATCGTGCTCCGCTCGCGTTCCCCTAATAATGCCAATCTCTTTCGGCGTCATCCAAAAAATGTTCATTCCGTTGTAGGGACTACTCGAACTCCTCGTCCTCAAACTTTTATGAGCGAGCTTGTCATATTTTTTTGTGTATGCAGACCTAGAGATAACCCATTTGGAGACAACAACCCATTCCTATTCGTCATTCAGACCCCTCCTAAACTGACCAGATTTATAACCAACTTCTGCAGCATTACTCCGCTCCCGCGCCAACCCTCGACGAGAATGGGCTGTGCTCAAGCCACTAACTCACCACCCGTTGGTTCGAACCTCCCCTCCAAGGCGAATTGCCCCTCCACCTCACGCAGCAGGACGCGGACCCCTAGCCCCCAGCAGTTGCAATGGCTACTCGCGCCAAATCGTCCACAGCAACCAAGGCAGTCTCGAGCTGTAGATTCCGTACTACCATTGCGGCGAATTCACGCCCTTCCTCGTGCCCAAAGGTCAACTTCGCCTAGTTGGGATAGACAGGCAGTTACGGGTGCTCTAACCCTGCGAGGCTAGCACCTGCGACATTCAGGCACAACTACTGTGCGACGTCCATGGTCTTCAAATTGCTCTACCTAAGCTGGCGAAAATCGACCAGATATTACGGGACCGCCGATGAACTGGAAGGCGGCGCTAGCGCGATTTGCCAGCGAGCATCCCGAGAGCTATATCGGGCTTGCTGAAAAAGTCCACAAAGTGAATTTAGGGGACAGAGAGCTCATGAAATCAGGTTTTCGCCATCTAGCCCCAGATTTTCGCCCCTAGATCTCGGCTCAAGTGCAAGGGTTTTGAGGCTCTAGCAACCACAACCTTACACTTCTCTGACGCAGAAAACGCTGGAACCTTCTCTCTGAAACAATTCCAGCCTTTTTCAGCAAGCCCTATATCGACTAGAGGCCATTTGAAAAGTCGGGTTGCGGGAACTCGAGCACATGCCTCGCGACGAGGGAATAGTACTTTTTAGGGCTTTTCTACGGATCGCTCAGGGTACTTTGGTACTCGACCAGACCCTTTTAAACAGCCGCTTAGATCCACCGGCTTACCAAGAAAACTTAACATCCTTATTCAGGCGATTGCGGTAGGGAGTTCTACCTGAGGCAAGAGTCCGCTCGAAGAACTGAATTCGCCAGCTATTCGTTCACCATCGAAGACACTCGTCAAATCCTAGGGGATCTCAGCGATTACAACCGCAACCAAACCTTCAACTACCGTGGAGCTTCAGCTCTAGACACGTCGATTTCCTGGACATTAAATCGATCGGGTTCGTGAAAGATACGACGGCAAATGCCTTGAAGGATGGTTTCATTACGACGGTAAATTCGAAGTCAAGACTGTTCCCATCTCAGCGCTTTTAAGATTCGATTCGAGCCCCCGAGCTTGAAAATGGAGGTATTTGGCGTGCGCTCGGGGATTGCACCCATCTCAGGCATTGTCAACTGAAAAGTATACTTCTGAAAAGTGCTTCAGAAAAACAGCATCATTATTTTTCGGATGTACTTCTAGGCCCTTTGGGTATGACCAATGAATGGTTGGTTAAGGCATAATTATGTTGTAGCCTGATTCAACCGGTGACTCACATGCCTGCTCCCTACAGTGAGGACCTCCGTCTCAAAGCTCTTGCAGCAGTCGACCGCGGCGACCGGAAATCTCACGTCTGCCGTACCTTCGGCATCGGTCGCTCTACCCTCGACGACTGGCTCAAACGACGCCAGACTTCGGGCACGGTCGCTCACACTCCACACTATCGTCGCGGACCCCAACCCAAAATTGCTGATTTGGAATACTTCCGAGACTTTGCTGCTACCCACGGTCATTTGACCCAAGAGCAGATGGCCCAGCGTTGGTCCCAGCCAATTAGCAATCGCACCATTGGCAAAGCCTTGAAAAAAATCGGTTTCACGCGCAAGAAAAGACCTAAGGCTATCGAGAACGTGACGAAGCCTAGCAAGGAGCCTTCCTAGAGACGGTGGGGAGTACGCAACCGAACAGTTGGTCTCCTTCGATGAGGCAGGAGTGGATGATTAAAAGTCCTTTGCCTAATGTTCGTGCCACCCCTTGGAGCGTTTTGATGTCTTTAAATTGGGGCATAGGACCTGTCCCATCACCACGTTTTCGGCCCGATCCGACGGCGAAGTCCAGACAACGATGACGTCTCAGGAGTAATGCAATGAGAAGTTGATAGCGGTGAGGATCGTGAAGAACTCGTACCGTCATTGAATGCCGGTCAGTCGGTGCTTGATGTGCATCGCCACCCTACAAATTAGCAGCTATCCGGAGGCAATCGAGCAAGTGGGAGGCAAGCTGAGTTTCTGCCGCCTTGCACCCATGACCCGAACAAGATTGAACATTCTAGAATCGGCTGAAGCATCATCTGCGTCAGCATCATGAACTATGCCACCAATCTCTGACTAATGGAGTCGATCGCGATCGCTTCTACAGCCAACAGTTAGCGCTCCGACCCAATCCGATCGCGCGTCACGACCTCCAATTCTTCTCCGCTCGCCTCCGACGCTCTGAGTCCTGCCAGAATCAATTGCGTCCGCTCCGTCAGGCGATCGCGCTGGTTAATCGTGTAGATCGCTACCAGCGTCAGTCCGACCCCACTCCACTGCACCGCGCTCAGCTCCTCAGACAGCAGCAAACTGCCAAACGCCAGGGCAAATACCGGCGTCAGAAACGTCAGCGCCGACAGACTGGTTAAGCTCCCGCGTGCTGCTAAGTAAAAGAAGATCCCGTAGGCGATCGCGCTGCCGAATACCGTCGCATAGGCCAGCGCCATCCAACCGTTTAAATCCAGCCGCGTCCACTGCTGTGACTCCGTCAATCCCGAGAGTACCCACAACGGGATGCCGCCCAAAATCATGTGCCAGCCCGTCGCTACCACCGGATCTACCTGGCGGCTGACATACCGGCTGAGAATCGTGCCGCCCGCCATCGAGAGCGCTGCAAACAGCATCAGCAATATGCCGCTGTCGAACAATCCCGTCTGCTCGAAGGCGATCGCGCCGATATCTCCGTGCAGCAACCCAACGATCCACGCCTCCGGCAGCCCCACGCAGCTAATCCCTGCAATCCCCATCAGCAAACCCAACCAGCCCCACGCTCCTATCGCCTCCCCGAAAAGCCAGCTCGACATCAGCGCCACCGCCAGCGGCTGCGAATCGATCGTTACCGACCCGAGCCCCGCTCCCGTTCGCACCAAGCCCTGTGCCAAAAATCCCTGAAACAACGCACCGTCGACCAGCGCAAACCACCCAATCCAGCACCATGCCAACCAGCCGCGCGGCTGCGGGCGATCGCTCAACGCTGCCACCAGCAACACCAATACGCCTGCCGGCACCAACCGCACCCCCGCCACAAAATACGGCGTCGTCTGCGGCAATACACCCTTCATCGCTACCATTGCCGTTCCCCACAAGAAAAACGGCGCGATGACGAATAGCGACGATGCGATCCACTGCGGGCGAGATAAATTGAGCTGCATCGAGGCGACCTTCAAACGTTCTGGTGCAGCCGTCCCGGGACGGTCATCCCTAAATTGTAGAGTTATGTTAACCAGCGCGATCCCTCCAACTTCGGCACACTAGAGAAACCCCCTTCACATCTCGGGATCGAAACCCAACGCCTATGGTCTGGTTGCTCACTCGACGTCGCAAGCAAATCGCCCGCATCGAAATCGTCGGCGCGATCGCCTCTGGAACGCGTCAGCGCGTCCTCAAAGCCCTCGAGCTCGTTGCCGAGCGCCGCTACCCCGCCCTGCTGCTGCGGATCGACTCCCCCGGCGGCACCGTCGGCGACTCTCAAGAGATCTACGCCGCCCTCATGCGCCTGCGCTCCAAACTAAAAATTGTCGCCAGCTTCGGCAATATCTCCGCCTCCGGCGGCGTTTACGTCGGCATGGGTGCCGAAAAAATCGTCGCCAACCCCGGTACTATCACCGGCAGCATTGGCGTCATCCTGCGCGGCAACAACCTCGAACGCTTGCTCGACAAAATCGGCATCTCCTTTAAAGTCATCAAATCCGGTCCATACAAAGACATCCTCGCCTTCGATCGCGACCTCACCCCTGCCGAAACCGACATCCTGCAGAGCCTGATCGACACCAGCTACCAACAGTTCGTCCGCACCGTCGCCACCGCACGCCATCTCAGCGAAGACGCCGTGCGCTCCTTTGCCGACGGCCGCATCTTCACCGGCGAGCAAGCTCGCGACCTCGGCGTCGTCGATCGCCTGGGAACTGAAGAGGATGCCCGCCGTTGGACGGCCGAACTCGTCGATCTCGACCCCGACAAGACAAAATGCGTTACCCTCGACGAGCGCAAATCGCCCCTCGCACGCCTGCTTCCCAGCCGGCAGCAGCAGTGCCCGAGTTGGGAGGCCGTCAAGGATTGGGTAGAATTTGAGCTGTCAACCAGCGGTCAGCCCCTATGGCTTTATCGACCGCAGGCGATCGGTAAATAGCGGCTCGCAACCGTTATTTACCGATCGGCAACTGCCGCGAATCGCGTTTTATATTTTTGTGTAGAGGATCGAACCGTGGGCTGGAAAGTGCGAGCAATCCGAGGAGCGACAACAGCAACAGCTAACACCGAAGCGGCCATGCGCGACGCCATCCTAGAGCTACTCGACACCCTCACCCTCCGCAACCACCTCGACCCCGACGACATCATTAGCGCCACCTTCACGGCCACCCGCGATCTCAACGCAGCTTTCCCCGCCGCGATCGCCCGCGAGCGCGCCCAATGGCAAAACGTCCCGCTCCTTGACGTTCAACACATGCACGTCGCGGGCAGCCTCGAACGCTGCATACGTGTCTTGGTTCAGGTCAACACGATTGCGCCTCAGAATGCGATCGCCCACATCTACCTGCGCGGTGCTAGCGACCTACGCCCTGAGTGGAGCCTTGTCCCGCCACGTTAGCTTGCAGGTAGTCCATACACGACGAGGTTGCTCGACTGATGCAGTGCGTGTTGAAGTTTTGTAGCTAGCGATCCGATCTCTTTCGCCTTTGGGTGAATTCCGACGGCGCGCGATCGCTGCTGGAGCTGCACCTCACCTGTTTGGATTTGCATTAATAAAAATTCTTGACATTGACGGCAATAGTCTTCGCGGATGACCGGCGCGCTGCGGTTGAGCCAGACCCCTCGTGCTTCTGCTGGACTGGCGCGGCGGCAAGAACAACAAAAGTCCTTAAAGTGCGGGGGAGAACGCATCCACTCAGAGGATAAAGGACTTAAAGCTTCCATGCTGGGGCGGCAGCAGGCATGCAGGCGACGAAACCCTCTCTTACTAGTGCCGTAATCCTTACCGCCTTGCTACTCGTCCGATAGGAGTTGGGGGGCAGCAACCTTTAAGTCCAAATCGGTTCCAGCGATCGTCAGCTGCGGCTGCGAGAACCCCAACCAGGAAAGCGGACTCGCTGCCGGAATCGTCACGTGCGCTTCCGCAATGCTCAACCGCGCGCGCGCTCGAAATCCAAAATGCAGCAGTTGCCCGTCGCGCTGTCCGAATCCCGCTCCCGGTATTGGCAGCGGCGTGCGCCATCGCATCGGCTTGCCCCACTGCATCGGCTTGCATGTCAGCTCGCACAGCAGTTGACCCGGATCGCCTGCTCCTATAGCGCTGACACGATCGCCGTCCCACCTAAAGTCAGCCAGTTGCTTGGGCAACCCCCAGATCTCGCGCCCGCCCGCAACGGACGCCGAAGCGCTAACGTAAATGCCTGCAATCCAACCGCCCCAGCAACTACCGCACCGTGCAATCGCTGCCAGCGCAATGAGTTCGTCGTAAACCAGCGTCGAGCGCTCGTCGTAGGACGCAAAGAAAATTCCGCCCAGCGTGTACCCCGGCCAGATCGGCACGATCGCTAGCCTGGA
>NZ_ASSJ01000025.1 GCF_000473895.1 Rubidibacter lacunae KORDI 51-2
GGCATCAGCGTCGGGAGGATGTCACTTTGCTAGAACGTTTTTAACGGTTCCTTCACCACCATCTGAATCGAAGGGCAATGACTTAAAGAGGCTCGAATCCGCGAGAACAAATCAAGTAAGGATTTTAGGCGCTTGAGCAACGGTCCTCCTGACTGGTTCGATACCTTGGATTGCTGTTGAGCTGAGGTTACGGGAGCAAAGATGTTTTTTCCTCACCCATTCTTACACCACGGATTACGGCTTAAGTCATTGCCATTCTCAGTCCGCGCAGTCTCAGGAGCCTCAGCTAAATTCAAAGTCTGCCGCCGTTAGTTCGGTGACGCCGAGCAGAATCGCCAACTCCGAGCCGTTTAAGGCAACAGACGTGTTGGTGCTGCTCGCGATCGTCAGGTCATTGAATGTAATACCGAGGCCGCCAATTGCGAGTATGTCCTCGCCGCTGTTGAAATCGGTGATGGTGGTTGCCTCTGGCGGAATTTCCGCATTTGCAATCGAGAAGATGTCCGCTCCTGCCCCGCCGCTGAGGGTGTTGCCCCCCCCGGACGTTACAAAGATCTCGTCCGCGCCCGCTCCACCCAGCGCGCGATCGCCCGATCCGACGAAAAGCGTGTCGTTGCCGTTGCCTCCGTAAAGGCGATTGCCTCCGCCCCCCGCAGTCGCATCGAGAATGTCGTTCCCGTCGCCGCCGAACACGCGATCGCCCGTTCCCGCAATCAGTTCGTCGTTACCCGAACCGCCATAGAGGCGATCGGGGGCAACTGAATTACCGACTGCCGCATCGATCAGGTCGTCTCCCCCTCCGGCGAAGGCGAGGGTCGGTCGCACGAGGTTGTCGTTAGCAAGTTCGACCGCTGCTGTTCCGATGTCATCCCCTAACGAGCCGAAGACGAGTTGAGGTTGGCGGCCGCCTTCGATATAAGTTTGGGCTTCCGCAAAAACTGCTGCACCGACGCGCGCGCCGAGTTCGCGACCGAAGAGATCGCCCTCGGTAAAGTGGATGCCTCCGTAAAGTCGCGACAACCCGGCTTCGTCTGCTGCGTCTAAAAATGTCTCCCAGCTCAAGGTCGTTTCGTTCGCTGGTGTCAGACCGGGTTCGAAGCGGGCGGACCCGGCAGGAAAGGTGACGCTCGCGCCGAATCGATCGCTGCCCGTATAAGCCTGCAACACCGCGGCAGCAGCTCGGCTGAACGCGCTGTGACCGGAGGTGTATTCCGCGAAGGGCGGCGAAGCTTCTCTCCCAGGCTCTTGATAGGTCTCGAAGTCCGTTGCCAGGATTGTCTGGGTTCCCTCGCCCTGGACGTATGCCACGATCGCAAACCCGCCTAAATCGGGATCGAATTCCCCGACTAACCCGAGTTCGCCTAGGGTGCGAATGGCCCGGACCGGTCGCACGTAGTCGTAGAAGCGCTTGGCTTCCCAGGTCGCGATTCCAGCATCGAAGACGGCATTTCCCAGGGCGAAGAACAGCTTGGCGTCGTCGTCGAGGGTGTTCTCGTCGCGTGCCGACACGAACTGTCCGAATGTCATCCAGGTGCCGGGCGGGAAGGAGGTGCCGCCGCCATCTTCCCAAAACTCAGCGATTAATTTGTCGCGATCGCTCAGGTTCGCGCTGAAGGCGATGACTTCTTCGGCTTGGGCGATGAAGTCGGGGTTGATGATGGTGCCGACGAGTTCCGGGGCGATCTCGACGACGGTGCCGTCGGCGAGGGCAATCGTCCCCGCTTCGAGGTCGGTCGTGGCTCCCTCAACGAGCAGGAATGGTTCGGGTGCGGGCGGGCGAAATTCGCTGCCTGAGGAGAGGGCAAAGGGGAGGACATCACCCCATTGGGGGGTCAGAAAGCTCTGCAACGGACCATCAGCATCGTCGATCGGGATACGCTCGGGCGTCCACGCGGCGATATCGGTGATGGTTTCCGGGGTTGGGTTGATCGGTTCGTAGGCGGTCGTGTCTGAGTAGGGCGTGCCCGTTCCGTTCGGGTCGTCGCCGAGTTGGTTGGAACCGTCTTGCTGTCGGAGTTCGAGGAGTTCTCCTGCGACGATGGTGCCGATGCCTGCGGGCGTGCTCGCGTCGGCGATCGCGTCGGTTGGGTCGAATCCCAGCTCGTTCATCAGCGCGTCGAAGCTATCCCGCGCTTCTGGGAACAAGTCGTTGGCGACTACATAGGCGGCGAAGCTCATCGCCTCGGTTTTGTTGGCGATCGTGTTCTCGGCTGCCGGAACTTGCAGTCGATCGCCGATGGTGGTGGCGATCGCGGCGGGGTCGTACTGAGCCCAGGCGTCGAACATGGCGGCATGCATCATGCCGTAGGCGCGCGAAGCAACGGTTGGTCCAGGCGCGGCTTCGATGACTGCTTCCTGCAGCGCTCGATCCCACAGTACGGAAACAGTCGGACTTGGGTCTTCGACGGTTACGGTTTGCGCCTCGACGTCGAGAATTAGGTTAGCCATGTTGAGAATTTGTAAGTTGCGACGGGCAAATGTGGAGAAACTGGCGGACTTTGCGGCTCCCATCCGGTGGCTTGTTGCTTGGGGTTGGGTGGCGATCGCGTTAAGGGCTCTGCCGATGAGCCGAAATCCCCTGGTAGGGTTAATTAGTCGAGCATACTCCAGATTTTGGGTTTCTTTAGTTATTGAAACCTCATAATCTGCCGAGTCAATCCCAATTCCTCCCAGATTTCAGCGTTTTTCCGACCGGATGTTTCTGGTACGTCCTGCGCAGATTTTCATCCAATTGGTCGTGCAGGTCTGCGATCGCGCCACGACGTTCGTCTCTCGCATCCAAGGCACGGGCGATCGCGACAATCCATTGTTCGGATACATTCATTCTTTGATTCTAGGGTTCTTGCAGATTCAGAACCGCGATCGCGCGCGCTCGGATGTCGGGGAGCGGTTCGGTGCGAGGTACTTCATGTTGAGGGGTGGGGAGTTCTATCTTGAGGGCGATCGCGGAGTTGACCGCAGCTACACGAGCCTTGCAGACGTATGCAAGATTTTTGGTGGACCCTTGAGTTCTATTGCCCCAATATACAAAAGTTATAAACAGTTCTGAAAATGTCCGGCTTTGAATATACTCAGAACATGGTTTTCAGACAGATAGCATGTTGCAACTAGAAATTGAGGGAGCAGGGGCTGCCGTTGCGGCGCAAGCTTTGACCGAGCTGGAGGGGTTCGATGCCGGTTGGGAATCCCTCGGTGACGACGGTATGACGCGACGGGACCCGATGACCGTTATGGCGGCCCTCGCCACCATCGTCGGCTTGGTCGGGGGCACCCTAGAAATTGCCGAGCGGTTGATTGCTTGGTATCGACATTTCAAGCAAAAGGCTCCGTCTGATAAAACGATCGATAAAGTGATTGTTCAAATCGGCGCTCGTCGGATCGATTTGGAGAATACGACCGTAGCGCAGCTCAAAACGATTTTGGATTCTCTGGATTTTTAACTCCATGGATACGTTATTTGTCGAAATGCGGGTCATTGATGGCAGTCAGGCCGAGCTGCGCTACTGGCAGCCGGGCAGGGTTATTGAGTCCGAATTCTTGGATTTGGAGTCGATACAGCCCCTGCTGGCGCAGGCGGAGGCTGATTTCTATAGCAAGCGGCCAGATCTGGTGGCAATGGGGCAGAACCTGTTTAATTGGCTCAACGGGAAGGGAGGCTGGCTGACTCAGTCGCTGGAGCGCGCGGCGGGTGGATTAGCGATCGCCCTCGCCGTTTCCGAGCAATGGGGGAATTTGCCGTGGGAGTTACTGCATGACGGGACGTCGTTTTTAGTCGGTCGGGTACCGTCAGCGGTCATCGTGCGCTGGGTGAAAGGCGCGGTGGGGCCGTTGAAACCCCGAGATCGGGGGTTGAATCTGCTGTTCATGGCCACCTCGCCAGAAGATGTGCGGCCCCTGCTGGAATTCGAGCAGGAAGAAGCAAACATTTTAAAGATTACAGAGGAGCTGGAGCTGAGTTTGCGGGTGGAGGAAAGTGGTTGTGTAGACGAGTTGAAAAAGCGCTGGGGGCGGTCTAAGCAGAATGAATTTGACGTGTTTCATTTAACGGGGCACGCCAGTTTGGACGCGGCTGGGAAGCCCTTTTTCATCACGGAAACCCTAACCGGAGAACGGGCGGATACGTCCCCCGAGGATTTGCTGGAGGCGTTTGGTCATAAGCCGCCGCGATTGGTATTTCTGTCGGGTTGTCGGACTGGCGAAAGCGGAAATGATGGGTCGGTGCCGTCCATGGCGGAGGCTTTAGTGCAAAAGGGGGTGCCAGCGGTTTTGGGCTGGGGGCGATCGGTCATTGACGCTAGCGCAACCCAAGCCGCAGCTTGTTTGTACGAGCGGTTAGCGGAAGGCGATTCGTTAACCGCGGCATTAGGGGCAACGTATCGCTTTTTACGGCAGGAGAACATTCCCGATTGGCATTTGTTGCGGCTGGTGGTGCGAAGTGACGGCAACAATGAAGCGGCTTGGCAGGCGTTGACGGAGGCACCCGGCTTTGACTATGTACCGGAGCGGAATGAAGTAGATCGAGGGTTTCTGGATGCGAAGACGCAGCAGGTGCGAGTGGCGACGGGGGAAGCATTTGTCGGGCGGCGACGCATTTTGCAGCAGAGTTTGCGATATTTGCTGTCGCGGAATGCGGTGGGATTGCTGCTGCACGGCATGGGCGGAAACGGGAAGAGCACGGTGGGATTGCGGCTCTTAGAGCGGTTGAAGGGTTTTAAGTACGAGCCGGTAGTGTTGTATCGAGAGCGGCTGGATGATTTAACAGAGCAGGTGCTTCGGGGTCGATTGGCGCCGTTTCAATCGGAGCGAGGCCAACAGATATTGGAATCGAAATTGCCGTGGCGGGAGCGGTTGACGCGGTTTTTAGCGGAGGGGCTGAAAGGCGAACAGCGACTGTGTTTTGTGCTGGATGATTTTGAGGTGAATATCGAGCCTCAGTCCGACGGGACTCCCGTGTTAAAAAATCAAGCGAAGCAGCCGTTGAAGGATTTGCTGCAGGCGCTACAACAATGTGCGAAGCCCCATCGGTTGATTCTGACCAGTCGGTATGATGTGGCACTGCCAGATTTAGAACAAAAGATGCTGCGAGTGCTGATGCCGGCCCTAGCTGGGGGCGAACTGCTGAAAAAATATCAGCGACTGCCGGCGTTTGAACGAAACTCAACGGTAGCTCCCGAGCTACAAGCCCAGGCGAAAGCGGCAGCGGAGGGGAATCCGCGGTTGCTGGAGTGGCTTGATGGAGTGTTGCAGGATGCAGAGACGGACAAAGCCGTGATTTTGGAGCGAATGCAGGCGACAACGGCGGAGTTTCGGGAGGATATTCTGGCGGCGGAGTTGTTGAAGCAGCAGTCGCCGGAGTTGCGGATGTTGTTATCTCGCGGACTGCTATTTGAGTTGGCGGTGCCCTCAACGGCGATGGTAGCGCTTTGGGAGGATGGGTTTGGTTGGGAAGCGCATTCACGTCGAGCAGTAGCCCTAGGGTTACTGGAAAAAAGTGTGGCCCAAGGGCAAGACTTTTATCGTGTGCCGCGGATACTTGAGCCACTATTGCCAGAGCCGAAAGAGAAGAAAAGGTTAGTCGAGAAAGGGGTAAAAGCACTTTGGAATTGTTGGCAAGATAGTTCCCTCGCCGACGAACAGATGCTGATGCTTAACGATCTCGCCCAATTTGCAGAGGCTGGTGAGATTGCATTGAAGGTTAGTAATAAACTATCGCTTAGACGCGAGCAACAAGGACGTTATCGGGAAGGGATATTCTTCGGGGAAAACGCCCTTGGGATCGCGAAAAGCTTATTAGGAGAAGACCACCCGTCTACCGCCACCAGTTACAGCAACCTGGCGGCACTCTACGAATCGCAAGGGCGGTACGAGGAAGCGGAACCGCTGTACAAAAAAGGGTTGGCGCTCAGGCAACGGATACTGGGAGAAGACCACCCGTCTACCGCCACCAGTTACAACAACCTGGCGGCACTCTACGAATCGCAAGGACGGTACGAGGAAGCGGAACT
>NZ_ASSJ01000026.1 GCF_000473895.1 Rubidibacter lacunae KORDI 51-2
CTATTTTACTTGACGAAGCCTTAGTTCGTCATTTGTCGGAACGTTATCTGGATCGGGTATCCCTAGGGTTGCACGTCCGCTTTGCCCCTCAGACACCGATCGCATCGGCGATCGCAGTTTTCAGCAATTGCTATTGCGAATGCGGGCAGGCAAGTGTTCGGGTTTGAACGATGCAAGATCGCGAGTCGTTTTCCACAATGAGATCGATGCAGTACTCTTGCTACAGCCGACCGCCGGTGCTCGCCTAGTACCGCTCGGGTTCGGACAGACCGATCGTCAAAGCATTTCACCCAGTAATAGCCATGATCGGAACGCAGACCGCACGCAAACAGACGCAGCACCGCTGGACCGGTCCCCTGCTGGCAGCCTCGATCGCGCTCGGCTCCCTGGCTGCCGTTCCGCAACCCAGCCAGGCAGGGATCTTCGATAACGTCATCCGCGGTCTTGTCAACGGCGGGGTCCAGGCCATCCAGATGTCTTCGCTATCCGACGAGCAAGAAATTGCTCTCGGTCGCCAAATCGACCAACAGGTTCGTTCCCAGGTACGCCTGTCCCGCGATCGCCGCCTGGTCAACTACGTCAACCGCATCGGCCAGCGGCTCGTCCCCTACAGCGAGCGTCCCGACATTCCTTACAGCTTCCGCGTCGTTGAAGACCCTGCTATCAATGCCTTCGCCACCATGGGCGGCTTCATCTACGTCAACACCGGCCTGATTGCAGCTGCCCAGAACGAAGCCGAACTCGCCAGCGTCGTCGCTCACGAAATCGCCCACGTCGCCGACCGCCACGCTGTCAAGCAGATGCGCGAAGCCGCGATCGCCTCAGGGGTCGCAACCACAGCTGGCGTCAACACCAACCAACTTGTCGGTATCGGCGTCGAACTTGCACTTCGCCGTCCCCACAGCCGCCGCCACGAATACGAAGCCGACAAAATGGGACTCGTCAACCTCGCCCGCGCGGGCTACGCTCCTGAAGCCATGGTGAGCTTCATGCAAACCCTGCTCGCGACGCAGGGTAACGGCGGTCCCGCCTTCCTCAGTACCCACCCATTAACCCGGGATCGCGTCGCGCGCTTAGCAGCAGCAGTCGGTTCCACACCTTCCGGCGGCGACGGTCTAGATCGCAACGCACACCGCCGTCAGATTGCCTCGCTGCTGTAAATCGGTTACTCGAACTGCCAGCTGCAACCGACAGGTAAAATGCGGGAAAGTCGCGCGATCGCCTCTCGGGGCGCTGCTGTCATGACTGCTCCGCACGTTGCCCCCTACGGCACCTGGAAATCGCCCATCGACTCCAACGCGATTGTCACCGATGCGATCCGCCTCTCCGCGATCGCGCTCGACGGCAACGACATCTATTGGCTCGAAGGCCGTCCTACCGAGCGCGGTCGCAGCGTCCTCGTTCGCCGCACTCCCGATGGCGAAACCTCCGACGTCACGCCGCCGCCCTTCAACGTTCGCACTCGCGTTCACGAATATGGCGGCGGCGCTTTCTTAGTCGCGGACGGCACGATCTATTTTGCAAACTTCGACGACCAGCGCCTATACCGCCACGCACCCGGCACCGAACCTCAGGCGCTCGTTCCCGAGCATGCCTGCCGCTTCGCCGAACTCGTCCTGGATCGAACCCGCGACCGCCTGATCTGCGTGTGCGAAGACCACAACCCCTCCAACACCGAGCCGATTAACTCGCTTGTGGCGATCGATCTGGCAACCGGCGCGATCGCGCCATTAGCAACCGGCTGCGACTTCTATGCCTCGCCCTGCCTGAGTCCCGATGGCACTCGACTGGCCTGGATCGAGTGGAACCATCCTGCAATGCCCTGGGACGCCACGCGCCTCCAGGTCGCCAAGATCGAAGACAACGGTTCCTTGGGACCCGCCACGTGCGTTGCTGGTAGTGACGAGCGCGCCGCTGTCTGCCATCCCAAGTGGTCGCCGGACGGCTCGCTGTTTTTCGTCAGCGATCGCAGCAACTGGTGGAACCTCTATCGCTACACCGACGGCCGTACGGAATTACTCTACGAACTCGACGCCGAATTCGCCTATCCTCACTGGGTGTTTGGCTTGTCGCTCTACGACTTTATTTCGGCAGAGCAGCTGCTTTGCACCTACACCCAAAATGGCAAGTGGCACCTCGCGCGGCTGAACCTATTAACCCGCCACTTGTTGCGCGTAGACTTACCTTATACCGACCTTGGCTCCCTGCACGTCGCCAACGATCGTGCGGTCTTCATTGCTGGCGCACCCGATATGCCAACGGCAGCCGTGTTACTGAACCTAGGCACCGGCGAGCGCTCGACCCTCAAGCAAGCGACTTCACTGGTCATCGATCCCGGCTACCTGTCAGTGCCCGAGGCGATCGCGTTTCCCACCACCGACGGCGAGACCGCCCACGCCTGGTATTATCCGCCCTCCAACCGCGACTTCACCGCACCCGCAGGCGAGAGGCCGCCACTATTAGTCAACAGTCATGGCGGTCCAACAGCAGCTACTGCGCCCACCTTCAGCCTAAAGCTGCAATATTGGACCAGTCGCGGCTTCGCTGTCTTGGATGTTAACTATCGCGGCAGCACCGGTTACGGTCGCGCTTATCGCGAGCGCCTTCAGGGACGCTGGGGTATTGTCGATCTCGATGACTGCGCCGCCGGCGCAGACTCTTTAGTCGAGCGCGGACTCGCCGATCCCAACCGTCTAGCGATCGCGGGCGGCAGCGCGGGCGGATACACGACTCTGGCGGTCCTGACCTTTCGCGACACTTTCAAAGCCGGGTGCAGTCGCTACGGCGTCAGCGACCTGGCCATACTCGCCACGGAAACTCACAAGTTCGAGTCGCGCTACCTCGACGGGTTGGTCGGCCGCTATCCCGAGGATAAAGACATTTACACCGCCCGATCGCCCCTTTTTCACGCCGATCGCCTCTCGTGCCCGGTCATCTTCTTTCAAGGGTTGGAAGACAAGGTCGTACCGCCCAACCAAGCGGAGTTGATGGTCGCAGCCCTCAGAGACCGCGGTATTCCCGTCGCCTACATTGCCTTTGCAGGCGAGCAGCACGGCTTCCGTCGTGCCGAGACCATCAAGCGCGCGATCGACGGCGAGTTCTATTTCTACAGTCGCATCTTCGGCTTCGAGCCCGCTGACGAGATCGAGCCCGTGGAAATCCTCAATCTAGGCTGATAATTCAGATCGAAGCAATCGTACCAAACACTCACGCGATCGCCGTCGAACCGCCCGCGATTGAACGTCCGACCCCTCGCGATCGGGGGTCGCCGCTCGCTAGGATAAGTCCGCGATTGCGCCCGATTCAGCCGGAAACCTCGCCCGATTGTTGCGCGATTGCCTGCGATTGTTACCGCTCTAAGTCGCGAGTTACGCACGCCTTGAAGTTAGCTTTACTCCGACTACTCAAAATAGCCATAGTCATAATAGTCACAACGACACTTTAACAGCCACAACCGTCGCATCCTCAACCACCACCATGCCTTCAGCCGATTCCGCTCGCTCTGCATTAAACTACCTGCCCGCGATCGCTGCCGATGCCGCGCCCAACCAACACCTACTGCCACTCACCGCGCGTGCAACCGAACGCGATCGCCTTGCAATCGGCGGCTGTGACGTCGTCGAGTTGGTTGCCCGCTTCGGCTCGCCGCTACTGGTCCTCGACGAGCACACCCTGCGCACCGCTTGCCGTCAGTATCGCGATGGCTTGGCAACCTATCCGGGTGAGTCGCTGGTCATTTACGCCTCCAAAGCATGGAGCAACGCGGCGATCGCGGCGATCGCTGCCAGCGAAGGGTTGGGAATTGACGTGGCCTCCGGCGGCGAGCTGTACTCCGCCCATCAAGCGGGTATTACCCCGGACGCGATCTATTTCCACGGCAACAACAAATCCGCGGTGGAGCTCAAGGAAGCGATCGCCTGCGGCTGTACGGTCGTGGCAGATAATTGGTTGGAGCTGGAAACCCTTGCCAAACTTGCCGACCCGCAACAGCCCACCCGCGTCATGTTGCGCCTGACGCCGGGTATCGAGTGTCACACCCATGAATACATCCGCACCGGTCACCTCGACAGCAAGTTCGGCTTCGACCCCAACCAAATCCCCGATGTATTCGCCTTCGTTGCCCGGCAACCCGCGCTCGACTGCGTCGGCATCCACGCCCACATCGGCTCGCAAATTTTCGAGCGCCAGCCGCACCAAGATCTGGCAGGCGTCCTAGCCGATTGGCTGCAGGTCGGACTCGATGCAGGTCTGCCCTTGCGCGAGCTGAACGTCGGCGGCGGACTGGGTATCTGCTACACCGAAGCCGACGACCCGCCCAGTATTCGCGAGTGGACCGAAGCTGTCGCCGGCGCCGTTGCGATTGCCTGTGAGACGCGATCGCTTCCGCTCCCCAAGCTGATCTGCGAGCCGGGGCGATCCCTCGTCGGGTCCGCCGGCGTCACGGCTTACACCGTTGGCGGTCGCAAAGAAGTGCCCGGAATCCACACCTACGTGGCCGTGGACGGGGGCATGTCGGACAATGCGCGTCCGATCACTTACCAGGCTGTTTATCGCGCGCTCGTTGCCAACCGCCTTTCCGCTCCCGCAACCGCAACTGCAACGGTTGCTGGCAAGCACTGCGAGTCCGGCGACATACTGATTAAAGACGCCTACCTACCCGCACTCCAACCCGGCGACGTGCTCGTGTTAGCCGCCACTGGCGCATACTGCTACAGCATGGCTTCGAATTACAATCGCCTGCCGCGCCCCGCGGCCGTTCTTGTTAGTGACGGCTGCGCCGACATCATCGTTGCGCGCGAGACTTACGACGACATCGTCCGCCAGGACCGCTTGCCCGATCGCTTGGTTTTCGGGACGCGATCGCCCCCCGGAACCCACTAGAACCGGGTAAGAATCCACTAGAACCGGGTAAGATCGAACTGTGGCAAGGTCTCGGCAAGTTTTCGGCGAGACCGCTGCGCGCCACCCGCTGCATCCGAGTCACCCCAGCTACTTCGCCCATGCCTCCGTCGGGGTCCGCCGACACCACCAGTTTTGCGGTCTGGTTCTTCTTCGCGCTCGACATCGGGCTCGTAACCATCCTTGCCTTCTTGTTGCTCCTCGCGATCGGGGAGCGCTCGACGCTTTGGATCGTACGCGGGCTCTTACTCATGCTGGTGCTGTTGTTGCTGGGATTCATCGGCAGTAACTTTCTCGGGCTGACGATCCTTCCCTTCGTATTGGAGAAAGCAATCGTCGGGTTGACCGTCGCAGCCGCCTTGATTTTCCAGGCCGAGCTGCGGCAATTTCTCGAGTTTCTCGGACGCGGCGAGCTTTGGCAATGGATGCAGGCGTCGCGGCGCACCCCAACAGGTGCCAGCGATGTGATCGGCGAAATCGTCGATGCGGTAAAAGATCTGTCCCAAAATCGCATTGGGGCGCTGATCGTTGTCGAAACTGGCGGAGCGTTCGAACCACATGCCTTCAGCGATCCGGGTGTTCCGCTCAATGCCGAAATCTCGACCGAACTGCTCCAAACAATTTTCCAAACCACAACCTTACTGCACGATGGAGCGGTGCTCATTCGCGGCTCGCGTATTGCTGCAGCGGGGGTAATCTTGCCCATTACCGAGAAAGTTCTCTCGCGGCAGTTAGGCACCCGTCACCGCGCTGCGATTGGAATTACCGAACGCTCCGCCAATTGTCTCTGTATTGTGGTATCAGAGGAGACGGGATCGATTTCCCTAGCCGAGCGCGGCAATCTAAACCGCCCGCTGACTCGGGGTAAGCTAGAGGAATTGCTCGCCCTGAGGTTTACACCTGCGGTCGAGCTTGAGTCCGTGGCTCCCGGCTTGGGTCGCTTGAGTCGTCAGGGGCAAGCACTGCTCGAGCGCTTGCTCCGGCTCCTACCGCCGACCTCTCACGAAAAGAAATGACCGCCGAGTCGAGGACACTGCAACAGCTCCCGTCAGATTTGGACCCCAGTCGCCTGCCACAGCACGTGGCGACGATTATGGACGGGAACGGACGTTGGGCACTGCAACGCGGTCTGCCGCGTGCGCTCGGACATCGCAAGGGCGTTGTGGCGCTGAAGGACCTGCTGCGCTGCTGTCGCGATTGGGGTATTCCGGCGCTGACTGCATATGCTTTTTCCACTGAAAACTGGGGACGTCCCCTCGCTGAAGTGGAGTTTTTGATGGCGCTGTTCGAACAGGTGCTGCGTCGCGAGCGCGCGGAAATGATGCGCGAGAACGTCTGCATACGCTTCGTCGGCAACTTAGCTGCCCTTCCCGCATCGCTCCAATCGGAAATTGCTGAGGCGATGGATGCAACGCAGGATAATAGCGGCACTCGTTTTACCGTTGCAACCAACTACGGCGGCAGACAAGAAATCGTTCAGGCATGTCGGGCGATCGCGCGGGCTGTCGAGCAAGGGCACGTTGCGCCAGATGATATAGACGAGAATTTATTCGAGCGCTATTTGTACACCACCGGTACGAGCCATCCGGATCTACTGATCCGCACGAGCGGAGAACTGCGAATCAGCAATTTCATGCTTTGGCAGCTAGCCTACGCCGAAATTTACGTAACCGAAACGTTCTGGCCGGACTTCAACCGCGCGGCCTTCCACTCAGCCTTACGCGCTTATCAACGACGCGATCGCCGATTTGGCAAGCTCCAGCCCAGCCAGTCTCCGCCGACATGAGCGCAGGGCGTTCGCCCGCTCGCAACCCGAGACGCGATCGTGCAGTTGCCAACCCCTTACTCCGACTTACAGAAGTCGTTCAAACGATCCAAAACTTTGGACCCACGGGCAGCTGACGGACCTGCGAACCAGACCCTGGCAGGCTGAGATAGCAGGCTTACCAGGCTTACAATGAAAAGCAATGTATATTCGCAAGACCCGCAGCACAAGGCCCGCGCGGCCGGGTAGTCGTTTTCAGATTGCCCCAGCCCTCACCGACGCGCGATCGCCAGGAAAATCGCGATGGTAAATGATTTGCCGCCCGCGCCCGCATTGAATGTCGAGCAGCTTTTTCCCTTTCAACTCGACCCGTTCCAGCTTCAAGCAATCTCGGCGATCGACGCGGGCAAGTCTGCTGTCGTCAGCGTACCGACGGGCTCGGGAAAGACGCTGGTGGGCGAATACGCTATCCATCGCGCCCTTGCTCGCGGCAAGCGCGTGTTTTACACCACGCCGCTGAAAGCGTTATCCAATCAAAAGTGGCGCGACTTCCAAGCCGCATTCGGTGCCGAGCAGGTGGGATTGCTGACGGGCGACACGTCGATCGAGCGCGACGCGGCGATTGTGGTCATGACCACAGAAGTATTCCGCAACATGCTTTATGGCACGCGGATCGGACAGGTGGGCGTATCTCTCGAAGGGGTGGAAGCCTTAGTCCTCGATGAGTGCCACTACATGAACGATCCCAGCCGCGGAACGGTTTGGGAGGAGTCGATCGTTTACTGTCCGCCGGCAATTCAACTGATAGCACTTTCGGCAACGATCGCCAATGCCGACCAGCTAACCGACTGGATCGCGCGCGTTCACGGTCCGACGGAGCTGATCGAATCGGATTTCCGTCCGGTACCGCTGCAGTTTCACTTCTGTAATCTTAAAGGCTTGTTTCCGCTGCTCGACCCCGAGGGGCAGAAGATCAACCCGCGCTTGCGGGAGAAGAAACCCCCACGCCGAGGCGACAAGCGACGTCGCGAGCGACGCGACGACTGCCCGGGCATAGCCGAGGTGGTCGAGCGGCTGCAGTCCCGCGATATGCTCCCAGCAATTTATTTCATCTTCAGCCGGCGCGGCTGCGACGAGGCAGTCCGACAGCTCGGCAGCACATCACTAGTGACCATTGAGGAAGCTCAGATCCTGCAGCAGCGGCTGGAAAACTTTCTCCGCGAGCATCCAGAAGGTGCCCGTGCCGGTCAAGCCGAGCCGCTGACGCGGGGAATTGCCGCCCACCATGCCGGAATTTTACCAGCTTGGAAAGGCTTGGTTGAAGAATTATTTTCCGCCGGGTTGGTCAAGGTGGTCTTTGCAACGGAGACCCTAGCTGCCGGCATTAACATGCCCGCCCGGACGACAGCAATCTCCTCGATGTCGAAGCGAACCGATCGCGGACACCGCATGTTGCGCGCTTCGGAGTTCCTGCAGATGTCTGGGCGGGCGGGACGGCGCGGCATGGACCCGACCGGTCATGTGGTGTGCGTGCAGACGCGCTTCGAAGGTGCAAAGGAAGCCGCCTTTTTGGCAACTAAAACGTCCGACCCGTTAGTCAGTCAGTTCACGCCAACTTACGGTATGGTCTTGAACTTGCTGCAGACACACACGATGGCGGAAGCCAAGGATTTGCTCGAACGCAGCTTCGCGCAGTACTTGGCGACGCTGAAGCTCGCTCCCGAGCAGCAGGCGATCGCCGGGCGCAGCCAAGAACTTGCTCGCCTCGATATCGAACTCGCGCCGATTCAAACAGAGCATATTTTCCATTTCGAGAAGCTCCACGCCCGCTTACGCGAAGAAAAGCGCATTGCCAAATACCTCCACCAGCAAGCGCGCGAGACGCGCGCTCCGGCGATTCAACTAGCCCTAGAGCACATCGCCCCTGGGGATATCGTCTACCTCAAAGGCCCGCATATTGCCCTGACCGATGCGGTAGCAGCAGCGGTGTGCGATCGCCTCCCGGCAAGTCCTGCAGACAACCTGTTATGTTTGGGAGCCGATAACTACTGGTACGTTGCCGCTCGCGATGACATTACCGGCATTGCCGACACCACGATCGCGCCCTCAGAGGTGGAGGGGTTGCGATCGCCGGACGATTTCGTGCTCGCTCCCGGACGGCATGCTGCCGGCGACGACCGGTCGGCTCCCGCAGCAGCAGCGATCGCGGCGCGCGCGACCGACCCGCCAATTGCACCAGAGGTAGCCGCCCAGCAAGATAAAATAGGCAGCCTACAGGCGCAACTGGACGTGCATCCACTGCACCAGTGGGGTAAACCCGGTCGCCTCATCAAGCATTACTATCGGCGGATTGCTTTGCGCGAAGAGCTGGCCGAGCGTAACGCCAAAACCCGCGAACATCGCTCGCAGCACTGGCAAGAGTTTCTTAACATCTGCGATGTATTGCGCGACTTTGAAGCCCTCGACGGCGATACGCCTACAGCACTCGGACGGATGGCTGCGGCGATCCGCGCCGACAACGAGTTGTGGCTGGCGCTGGCGCTCGGGAGCGATGCCTGCGCTGCTTTGGACGGGCACCAACTTGCTGCTACCGTTTGTGCCTTAGTCAGCGAGCCGCCCCGCCCGGATAGCAACACCAATTTCGAGCCATCGCCTTTTACTCTCGACGCGCTGGATGCTTTGCGGCGACCGCGCCGCCTGTTATTTCAGGTACAGCATCGCAATAAAGTCGCGATTCCGATATGGCTTGAGTACGGATCGATCGGCATAATCGAAGCCTGGGTGCGCGGAATCGACTGGGTTGATTTGTGTGACGGCACGACCCTTGACGAAGGCGACATCGTCCGCATGCTGCGGCGTACAATGGATATCTTGTCGCAGATTCCCCACGTGCCGCATTTGAGCGAGAGCACGTGCCGCACTGCGTCCGACGCCCTCGCCGCAATGAAGCGTTTTCCGGTCGAAGATTAGGGCGGCCTGTTCGCCCACCGAACCGCTACCCCTCGGGACTTGGTTGCGTCTCGGCCGACAAGCTATCCGCGATCGCCCGTCGAGATTCGCGCTCGTGCCGAGCGACGAATCAAGGACTTCCCGAACTCCGCATCCCTAAGACCCATGCCTCAACTGCCTATCGTGGCGATCCTCGGTCGCCCCAATGTCGGTAAATCCACGCTCGTCAATAAGCTAACCGGCAGCCGGGAGGCGATCGTTCACGACATGCCCGGTATCACGCGCGATCGCCTATACCAACCTGCTTTTTGGCGCGATCGCGATTTCCTGGTGGTTGATACGGGCGGCTTGGTCTTCGACGACGACACCGAGTTCTTGCCCCTGATTCGCGAACAGGCAGCCGTAGCCCTAGCCGAAGCCAGTGCGGCTGTTTTTGTCGTGGACGGCCAATTGGGTGTCACGGCCGGCGACATTGAAATTGCCGATTGGCTTCGCCGCCAGTCGGTGCCCGTGTTTTTAGCCGTCAACAAATGCGAGGCACCCGATCGCGGCGCGCTGCAGGCCGCGCAGTTTTGGGAACTGGGCTTGGGGGAACCCTTTGCGGTGTCGGGCATTCACGGCACGGGTACGGGCGATCTCCTCGATGCGGTGTTACCGCACTTGCCGCCCGTGGAGTCCCTCGACGAGCGCGAGGAAATTCGCGTGGCGATCGTCGGGCGACCGAATGTGGGCAAATCCAGTTTGCTGAACGCGCTATCGGGCATGACGCGCGCGATCGTCAGTCCGATCTCGGGCACGACGCGCGATGCCGTGGATTGGACAGTGGAGCGCAACGGACAAAGCTATCGCATCATCGACACGGCCGGGATTCGCAAGAAAAAGAACGTCGACTACGGACCGGAATTCTTCGGCGTCGGGCGAGCCTTTAAAGCCATCCGCCGTGCTGATGTGGTGCTCTTGGTCTTGGACGCGATCGATGGCGTGACCGACCAAGATCTTAAACTTGCCGGTCGCATTAAAGACGACGGGCGTGCTGCCGTATTGGTCCTGAACAAGTGGGATGCGATCGAAAAAGACTCCAACACGATCTATACCTTCGAACGAGAGATTCGCGCGCGGCTGCATTTCATGGATTGGGCGGAAGCAATCTTCGCGAGCGCGCAATCGGGGCAGCGGGTTGGCAAAATTCTCGATCTGGTAGACGTCGCTGCTGCCGAGCACCGCCGCCGCGTTTCAACTGCCACGATCAACGAAGTACTGCAGGAAGCAACGAGCTGGTATACGCCGCCAACGAACCGCCAAGGCCGTCAAGGCAAGATTTACTACGGCACGCAAGTCAGCAGCCAGCCGCCGACGATCGCGCTCTTTGTCAACGATCCGCTGCGTTTTAAGGACGATTACCGCCGCTATATCGAGCGCCAGTTTCGCGAACAGCTGGGGTTTACCGGTACGCCCCTACGTTTGATCTGGCGCGGCAAGCGCGCGCGCGAAGCCGAACCCAGTTCGGCCAATCGCGCCACCAAGGTTTGAGCTGAGCGTTGCCATCTTGAACTACAGCAGTAAGAATTAACGCAGGGTTAACTGTGAACTAATCTGCGAATTGACGCGCGTAGATCTGGGCATAGCGACCGGAGCGAGCGAGCAGTTCGTCGTGAGTCCCAACTTCCACGATGCGACCGCCTTCGAGGACGACGATACGATCGGCGCGGCGAACGGTGGTCAAGCGGTGGGCGATGACAAATACCGTTCGCTCGCGCGCGATCCGCTCGACTGCCTCGCGCACGAGTGCTTCCGACTCGGTGTCGAGGGCCGATGTGGCTTCGTCGAGCACGAGCACGCGCGGGTTCGACAGCACGGCACGGGCGATCGCCACCCGCTGGCGCTGGCCGCCAGAGAGAGAGAGACCCCGCTCGCCGACATAAGTGTGGTAGCCCTGCGATAGTTGGGTGACGAACTGGTGGGCGTTGGCCGTCCGGGCCGCGGCCGCGATCGCGTCGAGGGAACAGTTGCGTGCAAAGGCAATATTCTCGGCGATCGTGCCGGAGAAGAGCGTCGTTTCTTGGGGGACGATCGCCAGCTGGCGTCGCAAGCTCCAGAGTGTGACAGTTCGGATATCAGTGCCGTCGATGTAGATCGCGCCAGACTGGGGATCGTAGAACCGAAACAACAGGTTCATCAGTGTTGTTTTGCCCGCGCCGGAGGGTCCCACCAGCGCCACGGTCTCGCCGGGATGTACGAGGAAGTTCAAGTTTTGAACCACTGGCAGGTCCGGCCAATAGCCGAAGCTCACGTTACGGAACTCGACCTTTCCCGAAACCGGCGGCAGCGGTTCGGCATTCGGGCGATCGCGGACGGAGGGTTTCATTGCCAGCAACTCGAAGATGCGCGCGACCGATGCTTCACCCTGCTTGAATTCGTTGTAATTGCTGGTAGTAATGGCGATCGGATCGACCAGCATTAGCATGGCGGCACCGTAGCTGATAAACTCGCTGCTCGATAGATTGCCGCGTCCGATTTGCCAACTGCCGACCAAGAAGAGCAACAGCACGCTTGTGGCTTCCAAAAATCCCACGACCGGGAACTGAATAGCTTTCAGGCGTTCGGCTGCGTAGCGCGCCTGGCGGTTGGTTTCGGCGGCACGTCGAAAGCGCCCTAACAAGAAATCCTCGGCAGCAAAGGCTTGCACTAGGCGAATCTCGCCGAAGACTTCGGTCAGCAGCGCCGATAGATCTGAAATGCGATTTTGCCCGCGCCGCGAGAACTTCTGTATCTGCTCGCCAAACCACGCAATCAGCAAGCCCATCATGGGTGCGAGGATCGCCAGCGCGACTGTAAGCTGCCAGTTCAGGACAACAACGAACGCGAATACTGCCAGCAACTGCAGCACGCTCGGCAGGAACTGTTGGAAGAACTTGTTCACAACCTCGCCGATGCGATCCACGTCTTCCGTAAGACGATAGGAAAGGTCGCCGGTTTTTGCAGTTGCGAAGTAATCCAGGCTCAGTCGTTGCAAATGTGCGAAGGTGGTCTGCCGAATGTCATAAGCGATCGCCAGAGCCGCTTCAGCCATCAGCGCATCTTGACCGAACTGCGCGATCTTCTGCGCTAAGAATATCCCCAAGGCAATTCCGGCCAGCCGCCCGCTCTCGCTTACATTTCCTTCACCAACCGCCTTGGCGATCGGACCGGCCAGCCACGCCAGCACCGGCCAGAAAGCAACAAATGCCATCGTACAGGCTAGTGCTTTGGCGATCGCCCAAGCTTGCGGGCGCAGAAACGGGAGCAGTTGCAGATACGTCACAAAAATCGAGCTTGGAGCTACAGGCAATACGGATCGTTCACCCTATGAGAACACATCGCGCGCGCTAACGCTCGCCAGCCGAGTACGGGCGGGTTGGCGAGTGCGTCAAAACGTGCTTCTTTGCGTATGGTTGTGAACGAGCGGATCGACGCAAGTTGCTACAATGGCGAGCTGAAAAAAGTGAGTGACGATTGCTGGTTAATCGCAATAGCGACTTAGAGAAACTCTGATGAGTATCGTCACCCTCATTGAGATTCGCGAGAGCACAGTGGTTTATGAGTAGTGGTATAGGTTAAAACTCTTAGAATCAATGCATTATAGGCATGTACTAAGTGCTTAATGGCATCAATTTTGGTTTACGACTTCCTAGAAAAAGATAGGCTCTTCCCGATCGGTCTAGAGACCCGCTGCCGCCAGGTATTGTGAAGGCGTTTGACCTGGTTGGTTTTCCCAGCTTCTTTCCCAACCGGACAATGTTGGTGACTAGACATCACATTTTGTAGGCTTGCCAAAAGGGGTCGCATCACCTTCTTTGGAGAAAACACGGAAGCCGCCTGAGCGGAAACAGTCTATGTCCCCCACACTAGCTAGTTTCTAGCGCACTGCGAGGAGTCTTTTCACGCCGGTGCGGAATTATCTTCTTAGAATGTGATGCGCACCTGACAAAGGAGAAGGGGTATGGCAAAAAACTGTTATAAGCAACCTAGATAGGGCTTGCTGAAAAAGGCTGGAATTGTTTCATCGAAAAGGTTCCAGCGTTTTTTGCATCAGAGAAGTGCAAGGTTATGGTTGCTAGTGCCTCAAAACCCTTGCACTTGAGCCGAGATCTAGGGGCGAAAATCTGGATCTAGATGGCGAAAGCCTGATTTCATGAGCTCTCTGTCCCCTAAATTCACTTTGTGGACTTTTTCAGCAAGCCCTAGATAGGGTGCTACATTTCCCAAACAATTATGTTAGCCAAAATTGTCTGTAAGCCATGCCCTAACTTGGCTGCGCCCCACCACCACTTGTAGATTACTAAGCGCGACCCTACCCGTGCTACACGTTTTTGTCTATGGCACGCTCAAACCCGGAGGTGCTAACTACGCAACTTACTGTGCCGGGAAGGCGATCGTGGTTGGCCGTGCCCACATCATCGGGCAGCTTTACGACTTGCCCCTCGGCTACCCTGCTGCAATTGCAGCAGGGGGGCGCATCGAAGGCTACCTGCTCGCTTTTGCGCACCCAACCAGCCTGGCCGACCTCGACGAACTCGAAGGGTGCAATCCTGACGGCTTGCCAACTGCCAACGATTACTACCGCAAACTCGTAAAGGTTTAAACCGCCAGTGGGAAAGCGATCGCTTGGTCTTGGTGCTATTTCATGACCGCAGACGCGGTCCGCGCCCTGGGCGGCACTTATCTATCCTCAGGATGGTGGAGCGGCCCGCTCGAACGAGATTGAAGAGTCGGGGTATTCAGACCGCTAGCTGCGTTTGCCGGACTCAATTGCATGACCTCGTAACGAACCGCAGAGTCGCGCGTAAACCTCCGTGAACTCGGCACCAAATAAGAATATTTGTGCAGAGTAATATATCCAGGCTAGGAAAACGATGAGCGACCCAGCTGCACCGTATGGCGAGCTAAAACTGCCTCGACCGAGATAAAAACCCAGTAGTCCCCGACCGATCGCGAACAGTCCGGCCGTAAACAACGCACCAATCCATACGTCGCTCCACGCAATCTTGGTATCGGGTACGAACTTGTAAATTGTGGCGAAGAGCAGCGTGACGATGCTAAATGAAATGCCAAACGACACCCACTGCCATACAGCCGGAAACGGAATGAGCTCGAACTTGCTAACCGCTGCCAATACAGTACTTGAAACCATTGACAGCATTAGAAAGAAGCCGATCCCGAGTACCATCACGAAGGCAAACAACCGTTTCATCAGGAAGCTTCTCACTACCCCGCTTGCGGCAGTGTCCACATCCCAAATTTCATTTAGTGCGTCTTGAAGTTGCGAGCACACGCTCGACGCGCCAAACAGTAAAACTAGTACGCTGAGGGTTGAGGCGATACTACTGAGATCCGGACGACTGGCGTTTGCCACAGCTGTCTCGACAAACTGCGCTCCTTTCGGGCCGATCGCGGCCTCGAGCTGTGCGAACAACTCGCCTTCGGCAACACTTTTGCCAAAAAACGCCCCGGCAACTGCGACGGCGATTACCAGCAGCGGAGCGAGCGAGAACAGGGTGTAGTAAGCGAGGGCGGCCGCCAAACGAGATGCTTTATCGTCCACCCACTCAGAGACAGTCGCTTTGAGCAAGCGGAAAAGGAGTCTCGGACTGACCACGATGATGCTCCCGGTCAAACAGCTGGATTAATTCTATTCCCAACATCCCTACAGACTAAACTGCCAGTGCAAACATCCACCATGCATGCACTCCATCAGGAGCTATTGATACAGACGAGCGGATTCGGCATGCACGTAAGAAGAATGGACGAGATCGCCGAATCCACCCACAGCGGGCAATGTAGATTGCGAGAGATGAATTACGGAGCCAGGGCGTGACCGCGCAGCAGGCTGCCGAACGTTTTAGCCGTAATCTTCATCTGCACCAGAGGATTTGCTGGCACTACGGTTTTGTACAAGTAGCTGTCGAACGTCAGACGTTGGACGTCTTTATCCGAGCACATTTCGACAAATGCCTCGCGTGTCGCGTCCGAGCGGTAAAACACGCGCTGAAGCAAATCTAGCACCAGATAGGTGGTTCCATAGCGCTTGTCCCACCGCTTGAGGTAAAGCTTGAGATCTGCCTCGCTCGGTATACGCTGACCGGAATTGGAGGTTTCGACAATCGTTTCGGCACACATCCGAGCAGATTTCGCTGCAAAGTAGATCCCCTCACCCGAAGACTTGGTAACGGTGCCGGCTGCGTCGCCCACCAGCGCTACTCGACCGCGAACGCGAACCGGACGCGGGTGCTCGGGAATTGGATGCGCTTCTACCTTAATAATTTGACCGCCGGCAATGCGCTCCGCCGCACGCGCGCGAATGCCCGCCTGCAAGTCTTTGATACGCATTTTGTTGACCTTCATCGTGCCCGTTCCGACCGCCACGTGGTCGTATTTGGGAAACACCCAGGCGTAAAAGTCGGGCGAAACGTCGTCGCCGACATACATTTCGGCTAAATCTTGGTAGTAAGCCATTTTGTCGGCTGGCAGGCGGATGCGCTCTTGGAAAGCGATCGCGTAATTATAATCGCCAGCTTCGATAGCCTTAGCCACGCGAGAATTCGCACCATCGGCTCCGATGACGAGATCGACTTGCAGAGATTTGTTCTCGCCGACGGAGTTGCCATTCGAATGATCGGCATAGTGAAGTGTGTAGGGCGCGCCACTCGTCTGTGGCAACTCCAGCGCGTACACCGTCCCATTTATGAGCTGAGCCCCCAACCGCGCGGCGCGCTGGCGCAAGAAGCCATCGAGCACTTCGCGGCGGCACATGCCGATATATTCGCCCTCGTTGATGAGATTGATGTCGACCTCAACGTTAGAAGGAGAGATCATCTTCATCTTGCGAACGCGGCGATCGACGATCTCTGGCGGCAATTCGAATTCCGAGACCATGCACAGCGGAATGGCACCGCCGCACGGTTTTGCATTGTCGAGCTTGCGCTCGAATAGATACGTTTCGATCCCCGCCTTCACCAGCGTTTCGGCAGCGGAGGATCCAGCAGGACCCGAACCGACCACAGCAACCCTCAATACCAAGGCCTTCTCTCCCAATGCGTTGCGCGACTCTACTCGAAAGGCATTTTATCGCGTGCCACTTGCCGGCTTGGCTTGCTGCGTAGATCGTCGGTGAATTTGAAACAGACGTTAACAAGACTGCGGAAAGAACTTAATATTCCTAGAGTCTTAAACCCTCGCGATCGCGCAAGCTTGGCACTCGTCTCGACGAGGACCTGCGTTCCAGCTAATTGCAATCCATGAGAACTCATAAGTCATAGTTGCGATCCCGGATGGAACTGTAGCCGAAGTAACAATACGTTTAGACCTGTCCGCAGGTAAGCCGCGTGCGTGGACTAGTGCATTCGCATGCGCGGGCGGCCATCCTAACTAACGCGGTGAGGAGGAGATCCCAGTGGAAACGCAACAAGTAAGTAGCAGATCAAATTACTAGACTGCCTCCTTTGTTGAGCTTCGACCGTGGCTGAAGTTGGTTCGATTTCTCAAAAAATGTTAAAAGCATTAGCTGACGATCGGTAAAAAACACCGCCTTACTTGGACAAAATGATACCAATAAGCAATATAGATAGTTAAAAAGGGACTCTATGCCGAGATTCCCCCATTTGAGGAGCATTAGTTAAACTAGCTCCTTCTCGGTTTCGTGGTTATTCCAACCGGGCAGGAAAGTGGAGGGTTGGGAGGTTGGGCTCGAGCTTCGATCTCGACCGATCTGTCCGGTAACGAGTTCCAGGGAGCTTGAGCGAGAGTTTTTACCCGTTCTTTTGGGGTGACTTGCCGCGATCTGTTTCCAGTCGGTCGTCATTTACCGTTGTCGTGTTCTGTTTTAGCACGTTTCATGCACTGCCCCAGAGTGGGGTCTTACACGCTCTTCTTGATAATCGCACCCAGGAAACTGCGACAGTTCAACAGAAACAGCAAACAAGAGGACAGAGGGAAGATTTAATTTCATGGCTTAGTACCCGCTGTTAATTTCCAATGTGCCACTAACTCGAAAATCGCCTTGAAAGCCAAGTTCTTCTGCAACCTTTTTGGTGACTCTGACAGTCGGCTTTATTGGCTTGTCCACTTCATTAACGCCAACTAGCATGTATGGACCGCTAAAGCCTCCCATTGGCGTGTCGGCGGCTAGAACGACCGTAATGTTAGGTCTCGTGGGACCTTTACAGTCGATGATTTTCTCCTTATTTGAATTTTTCGACGAACGGACAAATATAACAGCATTATCAGTCGGTTTAATTATAGAACCAGCGCACTTATCTGGAGGTCCTGAAACCCCGAGTAGCTCGATGTCTACCATAATTCGTACTCCGTTAAATGACCTAGTGAAGAAATTTGGATTAGCTAATGCTAACCTGTCATCTGTCAGCACGGCATTTACAGCTTCAGAGTTCTGTCTGCGAAGTGCTTGCAGGAGATAGCTTTCCCCGTGCTCGACCTCACCGCGACTAGCAAAAGAACTGTAATGCTCTGCATTCCAAGGATCTGTCAGCGCTAATATGTCTTCATGGATATTCTTATCTTTTTGAGCTATTGCATGGACATCGATCTCAAAGTTTCGGTCCTCAGTAAATTCATCAATGATAAAGTCTGGTGTATACAGGAATTTCATGACATGATTGCTAAAGTCGGAAATTTTCATGATTCCGACCCCCGTTAGTACGGATATAAGTGAAATAAGTGCAATCAGAGCTTTCCTGAAAACATTGGCTTGGTTGCGAGCTCGAGAGATGGATTGTTTTAAACATTTGATCTCATCTTTAATAAAATCGACTTCTTCAAAGGTTTTATCGATTCTCTCGCAGTATCTATCGAAATATTCATCATTGCGCCTATGTCGACCGAACACACTCATCCTAATTTCACCTTCCCTTCAATTTATAAACCCAGCAGCCTTGAACTTCATGTAACACAGGAGTCTTTTTTTCTATTTTCTGGGATTATAAATCGATATCACTAAAGGGGTTGTCCAACTCACAAAAGTTAACACCTTGACTGATTGGCATATCTCTGAAACCCGCAGTCGGGCAAAAATCCCAGCACCTCATTGATGTCTATCCCCATGTAAGGTTTTCTGCTTAATATCCACTAGATGCTGTAAGAGGTGATTTAGCAGACAAATCGCCTCCTGTAAGCATTAACAAGAAAACCCCCTGCGGCAAGGTCCGTAGGGGGTTGTTTAGCTTTTAGACGGGAAGCCCCGCG
>NZ_ASSJ01000027.1 GCF_000473895.1 Rubidibacter lacunae KORDI 51-2
AGCATCAGCGTCGGGAGGATGTCACTGCGGGACGAGATAAGCCGCGAGGGACAGTTCATGCGCCGTTTCCACGAGCTGTCGGTATTGCGTCGCAGCACGCCGAGTTTTACCCTGACCTGGACGACCATGCACGCGATCGACCCGGCGAGTCCCCTGTGGGGCTGGACGCCGGAAGCCTTGGACAAAGCCAACGCCCTGCTGGTCGTTTCGCTAAGCGGTCTCGATGAAACAGTGTCGCTGCCGATCCACGCCCGCCATTCCTACACTCCCGGCGAAATTCTCTGGCACCACCAGTTTGTCGACTTGTTCTACGAGACAACTAACGGCGATCGCTTCATCAATTTCAGTCACTTCCACGACGTCAAGCCCCTAGACTGAGGGGGCGGGGCGCGTCGCTTGAGCGGCAGTCGGAATGTCCCGCATTTTTTTCTTCAGTTCTGCGTCAAGCGACCGAAAATCCGTGCAGATGGGTCTGTTTCTAGTATCTTTTTAGACATATCTTTTCGGCTAGAACGGCAGGCAGGACGGACCCGATGAATGGCGAACCGACGCTTGAGGTGGGAGAAGCAGCGCTCGCACGAGGCGACTACGATACCGCAATCGCTCATCTGGAGTCCTTTTGCGCGATCGAGCTGGATGAGGAAACTCTAGCGCGCGGGCATCAGGCGTTGGTGGTGGCTTATACGAAAAGCGAACGCGTACTCGAGGCGCTGAAGTTGTGTCGATCGCTGAGCCAGGGCCCGGACTCGGCAGAGCGACGCTGGCTCCAGGTAACGATCGCGGATTTGGAGGAGCGCCTCGCTGATGCGGAGGAAACCGGAGCGAATGACACGGCAGCACCGCAGACGCAGCGCGAACGCAAACGGTCGCGGTTGCCAGTCTCGTCCGAATCTGCGGCCGGTACGTTCCAACCGGAAAAGTTCGTGCCGGGACGAGAGTGGCGCCGTGCCGGCCGTGCCAAGCGCTGGTCCCCGCTCAAACGTCCGGGGCGGGTGCGATTCTGGGCGATTCAACTGGCGAGTGCGATCGTGCTGTTTCTGGTCGTGCGGGCCAGCGTGCAGGGGGTTGCCATCGCGATCGCCGATGGCTTGCGGCTCTTGCCGTTCCCGGTGTACCGACCGCGCTGGCTGTATGGGGATCCGGCGATCGCGGTGTGCGTGGTGTTAATCGTGTCGCTGCTGTTTTCGACGTGGGCGCTCGACCGCATCCTGCAGGGCATATACGGTTTGCGAAGTCTCTCTATGAACGACTTGGTTGCCAAGTCACCGGAGGCAGTGAAGCTGTTGCAGCGGTATTGCCGCCAGCGCAAACTACCGGTGCCGAATTTGGGGGTGTTGCCGGCTGCCGCTCCGTTTGCGTTCGGTTACGGACTGTCGCCGCGGTCCGCGCGCCTGATTCTCAGCGAAGGCGCGCTCGATCGCCTGGAGGATGACGAAATTGCCAGTCTCTGCGCCGCGCAACTGTTCCATATTGCCAGTCGCGAGACGGTGCTGGTGTCGGGGTTTGTCGCGTTTTTGCAGATTCCGTATTTGCTCTACCGGGCAAGTGCAAATCTCGGCACGCGTGGGAGCAAGTGCTTGGAGACACCGCCGGGTTGGTTCCCGGCGCCCGTGCGCAGGGCGTTTTGGCCGGACGCTCCGCAGTTCGTTCGCCACGGAGCGGCCTGGCTGTCGGCGGGGTTCTACGGCGCTTACTGGCTGTGGCGGCTGGCGGTTTTGTGGAGCGTCCGGCGGCGCGCGTACTACGCCGATCGCTTCGCGTGCAACCTGACGGGGAATCCGAACGGTCACGCCCGGGCGCTGTTGAAAGTAGCAGAAGGGACGGCCGCTCAGGTGAAGCAGTTCGAGCAAACGAGTTGGCTGTTAGAGAGTTTCAATTTGCTGCTGCCGCTGGGACCGAGGCAAGCGATCGGGATCGGGAGCGTGCCGGAACGCGTGCCATTTGAAACGGTGTTGGGTTGGGAGTGTACTAATCCATACCGGCACTGGTTGAAATTTGCCGATACGCATCCGCTGCTGGGCGATCGCCTGTTTTTGTTGGGGCGTTATGCCACCCACTGGCAATTGCAGCCGGAGGTAGAGTTGCCGATCGTGGCCCCGCCGGAGCGGACGAACCGCGCGCGCATTCTGAAAGCGAAAAATAGCTATCGCGCGCTGCCGATTTTGCAAAGTGCGGTACTGGCGGGTTTGGTCTTCGGGCTCGGGTCGCGGTTGGTGTTGTGGTTGTTGAGTCTGGTGAGCTTGATGGGCGACCGCGCTCCCGGGCTGTGGTGGTTGCGATCGCTGGATTGGTTGCAGCGAGATCCGAGTTTGCTGAATGCGTGCATTATGGTTGCAATTAGCCTCAGCCTGATCGTCTGGGTAAACGGCTATTTCCCCGATATCAAAATCGAGGACAAGCAAGAGCCGCGCCTTTACGAGCTGCTGAGCGATCGCTCAGCCGTGCCACCGAATCCACAGCCCGTGCGCCTGAGCGGCAAGTTGCTGGGGCGCCGGGGATTGGCTAATTGGGCGGGTCAGGATCTGGTGTTGTTCTCACCGTCGGGGGCGATCGCGTTGCATTGGCTATCAGCGTTGGGACAGGTGGGCAATCTGTTGCCCGGTATGATGCGTCCGTGCGAGTTTGTCGGACGTAAGGTAACAGTCACGGGGTGGTTGCGGCGCGGTCCGACCCCATGGATCGACGTAGATACGATCGCCGTAGAGTCGGGTCCGAGACTCCGCAGCGGTCATCCGGTCTGGATTACGGTGCTGGCGGTTGGGTCGGCAGCAATCGGCGCGTACGCGATTGCCTGGGGATAGGGGGTGAGGCAATCGCAATTGAGTCGGCTGAGGCAGCCACCGTCTCTGAAAATTCTCGTCGGGTTGAAAAATAGCTGTCAGCTTAGCCTGGATTATTCACGAAGATTTTGACAAAGCCTCAAACCCTTGCTCTGACTAGGCTCCAATCTAAGTGTATAGAAACGCACTGTCATTGAGCGAAAAAGTCTGCAAGCCTCGCAAGGCAAAAGGTTTAGGGTCTCCGCATAAGAGTTCATGAATAATCCAGGTTAGTAGCTAATATGCCTGTCCGTTCGGATCGGGCAGATCGGACACAAGGGGGGATCCATAAAGCGTCGAGAGGCAGCGTAGATTCTCGATGGGCGATTTTGAATCCTACTTATTGAGAATTTCAAGCATAGATTTCAAGTCTGGAATATTCTCAGCAGCAAGCCTTCTCTTGGCTGCCTGTTGCGCCTGCTCTCAAGCCGCACCGGGCGCTTCCGCCCACGATTTTGTCATACCAGAGCGGATTCGCTTGAGAGGAGCGCTAGAACAATTCAGCTCCCGAGGGAGGCGAGGGCGAGTCCAGATGCGGCAATTCTGTCCGATCGCGATCTTTTGGGGTGCGGGTGTGACATAATGTTAACCAATCTACTTGAGAGAAGATTGCATTAGTATCCTTCTTGTAGGCAATGTCATTTCGCATAAGCAAGTGTGTGGAGTTGGAGCAAATGGGCTCTCAGTTGCCCCATGCAGCGGTCTCGCTTAAGGTCGAGCCAATCCGGCGGTGGGAAGTCTATCATCGGCTGCAGTCTCTGGGGATTGCATGCCAATACGAGACTGGAAAGTGCCTAAATGTTGAGTTCGAGAATCCACTCAGCGCGATTCAGTGCTGGTGCGTTCTCAGGCGGTTGACGAGAACGCGGGCGGAATCGATCGACTGGCTCGAAAGCTGCTGGCACCTGGAGGTTGAAGAATGGGCAAACTGAACGCCCAAAAGACCGAATTCGATTGGACGGGGAACTTGCTAGGTCTCGTCATCAAAAAAGGCTACAAAGTCAAGTACCTCCGTCTGGAAGTAGCCGATCGCGAGTATTGGGTGAAGGTGCCCAAGGCTCTGCGAGGTGATGTCGATCTGGCTATGAGACCGGGATGCCATCTCGCCGTTAGCGGGTGGGCGGTGCGATGCCGTAAAACGGGCAAGCTCGAACTCGAAGCCGAAAGCATTCGGTTCGCGGACGCACCTAAAGCGAATGCAGCAGACTCGTCCGGTTCTGAAAAACCGTCTTCCGAACCCGTCCGCTCCGCAAAAGTGTTGCTTTGCATGGGCTCGGACTGCCGCAAACGCGGCGGGGGTGCAGCGCTGGCAGCGTTTAAGGACAGCGTGCAGGAATCTAGGTCGGTGGGTTCTCTGGAAGTCAGGACAATGGGTTGCATGAAAGCTTGCAAGCACGGGCCGAACGTCCTCGTTATGCCCGATAAAGCGCGCTATGGGGGGGTTGATGCGAGACAAGCTGCTGCGATCGTCGCCCGGCACTCCAGTCAAGAGCGAGCACGTCTTTGATTCTTAACAATCTTGCCACCCTAGACTTCAAGCGAACTTGCAGCACGTTCTTCCAACCCTAATTTATTTTTCATGTCAACCCTCGAAACTACTCAGCGGTATCCGAACGATTCTGGCATTTGTTGCAGAATCTGTGATTTATGAACTGTCTGATGGGAGAGCAACCGCTACGTCTTTTTGATGGCAAACGTGAGGAGCGATCGTTTTGAAAAATGCATGTGAGCAACCACCTTGGCTTTTGAGCTATTACAGCGGCTCGCCCATTGATGCTGGCGTGCAGCCGCGGTCAATCCACTCGGTCCCGCTGGCAACGACCCGCGCCGGAGAGTGGGTGTGGCTCGACGAAGCCGAAGGCAGTCTTGGAACTTCGTGTTGCAATCGCCATGGGTTGCGATGCGGGGCTGCAATTCGCATCATCAGCGTACGACCGAGTGGTTCGGTTACGTTCGCAGTGAGCGGAGGTAATGGGCAGTTAATTGGCGTGGCGGCAGCACGCGCAAAACAGATCTGGGTGAGTCGACATCCCCTGACCATGACAAATTCTGCGAGTTCCGATACCCACTCACACGAAATGGCTCCTGGTAGTTTCAACCGCATCGTTGGTTATGCGTGGGCATACCGGGGCTATATGGGCAAGTTGCTGAGCCAGGGACTTGCGCCGGGTCGGGAATTTGCCGTTCGGCAGGTGCGCTCCTACTGTGGTGCAGTGGACATCGATCTCGCTGGCAGGCGATTGGTTCTGAGCAAAATCGAAGCCGATGCATTAGTCGTCGAGCCTATTAACAGCTACACCTGGGAGTAGAACATAAGAACCATGCTTCAGTTTGTTGTTTTAAAAAAATTGACCGAGGTTTTCAGCGATCTTTCGGTCAGCAAGGAGTTGGGCAGTAACTCGAGGGGATGACTATTCGGAAAACAAGCTTGTTATCTTTCGGCGACTGCGATTGATGGTCGAGATGTCACTTCCTCGGTACTTAGAAAGCCTGCAGACTGGAATCAAGATGTCTTCGCACGAATCACATTTTCCGACATCTCATGTTTGATATGACAAGCTGTCTTTTGACTGTAGTGGCTGTCCACCATTAAAGTCAAAATATGTACGTGACTGACTGACCCATCTCCTCAGCCCCCCTGAAATCCTCCCGCAAGTATCTTGGTTTGAGGTACTTGTATTCAGACAGAGGTTGAATTCCGACCCATTCGCACTGCTGATTCTTGGAAAGTCCGAGCAGCAAGAGATTTTTTTACCAAAATCTATTTGAAAGTGCCTTCAGCCGCTGCAGCCTTTATCGCTCAGTTTACTCATTTTTCCGGTGAATTCGGTGTCGATCTGCACCAACCGACTCGCACTCAACACGTACATTGAGATAACCCATGTTAAAGTCTAGGCTCGCATACCAAACTGTATCAACATCCTTGTATCGGGATTTTCGGCGGCGCGAGACGTTGCCTTCTTCACCAGACTTACTCTGGCAAATCGAGTCGGGATTGGCTCGCTCCATTACCTGGACTGATAAAGGTAAAATCGTTACCCTCGGATTGTGGGGTCCTGGTAGCATTTTCGGCGAGTCTCTCTCGCTGATTCGTCCCTATGACGTAGAGTGCATCACCCCCCTCACTGCCTTCATGCTGCCGCGGGATTCGGGTCCGTATTTAGAGTCGTTGTTGGACCGCGTCAGCTGCATGCAGCAGCTTTATTGCATCATGCAAGTCAAGCACGCAAAGTCTCGGCTAATGGAGTTTCTGTGCTGGTTGGCTCGGCAGTTCGGTCGCCTCGAAGCTGAATGGTATTACTTCGACCTCCACCTGTCTCATCAAATCATTGCCGAAACAATCGGTCTCGAGCGAGTTACGGTAACCCGCATGCTCGGCGGACTAGAGCAAGAGGGTCTGCTCGAACGAGTCAGCAAGACGGCTTTCAAAATCTCACCTGCAAAAAGCTTCCTGAATCCTTGAAGACGATCTGCGTCGATGCGATCGCGGCGTTCCGGCAACTGCGATCGCGCTCCTTTTTTATGCGTAGCTAGATTTTTATGCGTAGCTAGATACCTGTATATATTTATGTAGGGCTTGCTGAAAAAGTCCGCAAAGTGAATTTAGGGGACAGAGAGCTCATGAAATCAGGCTTTCGCCATCTAGCCCCAGATTTTCGCCCCTAGATCTCGGCTCAAGTGCAAGGGTTTTGAGGCTCTAGCAACCATAACCTTGCACTTCTCTGACGCAGAAAACGCTGGAACCTACTCGCTGAAACAATTCCAGCCATTTTCAGCAAGCCCTATGTAGAGAACGAGTCCCCCCTAGCGAACGTACCCTCAAAAACAAAGCTGACTGCGGAGTACGCTCGTGGAGCTTCACCGCAGTCAGCCGTTCAGTCATTCTGTCTGTTATCTGCTTGGCTACGATAGTTAGTTGCTATTGCCGACGAAGGCCAAGGTAAGGCTGTCGTGGGCCAAGAAGTGACCGATATGATAAGCCCGCTCCTCGGTCTCGAGGAGAATCTTCTCATAGAGATAGCGCGTTGCGCGATCGCCGAGGCTTTCTGCCTGGGCGGCTTGTTGGCGCAAGACTTTGATAATTTCCTGCTCGGCCGACAGGTCGTTCTCCAGCATCGTACGGGAGTTAAAGGCTCCGTCAGCTTCCGGGCTGAAGCAGCACTTTTCTGCCAGCTTGCTAAAGCTCGCCACTGGTACGCCTCCGAGACCGTCAAGGCGTTCGGCAACGTCGTGGGCATGGTCCTTGACGTCGTCATAGCTCTCCTGAAAGAACTGATGGAGAGAGTAGAACTCCGAACCTTCGACCACAAAGTGGTGCTTTTGATACTGCAAGTACAGGCCTTGGAAACTTGCAAGCGCAATATTCAGACCTTCGCAGACAGAAGTCGTGACACTCCTGTCGAGCAGCAGGACATTCTCACCAACTTCATCAACTGAGCGGATTAGACCTTGAAGCGTTGACATGGCACAATCTCTCTCCGATAGCGGGTTACAAGTTCATCCTAAGATATTGCTTCGGTCGCTGCTGTAGTTACTCACCTTTCCGTTAGGTATGCGGGCCCGCAACTAATTGAGAAGTATTTTCAAGAACCTCATAACTGTCACGACGAGGACTGATTTTACTCTCGATCGGGTAGCGATTGGCTCGAAGGCTAGTTGTAAGAACTTTGCAACAACAAAATGGCAGCCAAATGAATAAAGATCTATCCAAGGAGGTACTGTAACGGATGCCGAGCCCAAACCGGGCGTTTTTGCACCCGCGTTCGCTGCTGCCGGCTTTCACCTATACCAGCCGCCAATTCAGTTAGGACAGCTCGCTTCGTCCAGCAAATGCCTCTTGGACGTAGGTTGTCTCAACTCGAATGACGATTGCTGTACACCGCGCATGACATCTGAATGCTTGGGTAGAACCCAAGCAGTAACTAGAGTTTGCTGAAAAAGGCTGGAATCCCCGTAATGAAAGGATCTCAGCTTTTTCTATGCCAGAAAAGTGCAAGGTTAAAGGCACCAGAGCCTCAAAACCCTTGCATTTTGGCCGTGAATCCGAGGCAAAAAGCTGGGGCTAGATGGTAAAAGCCAGATTCCATAAGCTCTCTGCCTCCAAAATTCGTTTTGCGGACTTTTTCAGCAAACCCTAACTACCCTGGCGATCGCCAGCTGCGAACGCGACAACTCGTATCGGACTTCCAAATACGCCTAGAGGCTGCCGCGTTTGCGTTACTGACTTGACATCATTCAAAAGCTCAGACATTGGCGTTGATTGCGATCCCGACCAAGATCGCCGTCACTCCCAGCATCGCCAAGCGACCGCTCCATACTTCTGCGTGCTTGATGGCGCTTCGCGGTCGGGTCTCGGATTCCGCCTCGAGCCGAGCTGAGTTTGCATCCAACCGATCTTCAGAAAAGTCATTCATCTTAATGAACCTCGCGTGTTTTCAAAACGTTCTCGAGCTGTTTATGGTGCGGTTACTAAAATCAGAGTTGCTACCAGCGCAGCCACGGCTGCTGACGGTACAAAGAAGATGACGTTGCGATAGAGGTCGGCACTACGATCGATCGCTGCGTTGCCAACTAGCCACATGCGATTTGCTCCTTGTGGATCGAGGGATTGGCGATCGTACCGAGCCATCCGCGCAACTGGTAAATTGCCGCGATCGCGCTGGGGTAGGATTCGGCGACGCTGGTAAGGAACGCAGAACTCTCCGAAGTTCTCTTCGTACTCTTTACCGTATAAAAGTGCTTCAACAAAGCCGACGAGTCCGCGGCTCGCTAACACGATCGACCAAGCAAGTTGTTCTTGCCGATCGTACGTCGGCCGTCCCAATAATCGCTGAAAGCAAAGCTCGACAAAGCGGTAGTTATTATTTGCCTCGTAGTTCAGGCGACGAAATGAGTCCGAGAGCACCAAGCCCTGAATGAAACCGCGCATCGAAATAAGATTGTTTCGCAGTTGTGACTCCAGAATGGGTTTGCGATGCGCGCTGATAGTTTGTTGCTCGCTAAAAACTTGTCGATAAGCCGCTGCGATCGCGGCATCTACTTCAGCACCTGTAGATGGCGTATCGAGAACGTAACGGGGCAGATATTCATCGCCCGGTCTCTCGAAGCCCTCAACTCGCTGGTTTTGGCTTGTCAGTGGATAAGACAATAAGGGAATGGTCATCGCTGAAGTTCTAAAGGGAATGACTGCAAGCAAGGCTCGGACGATATCAGTGACGGTTATGCCGATTGCCGACCGTCTCGAACCCTGCGTGGAAGATGCGCTAGCTCGGAATCATGCGGTTCTGGTCTGAGTCGTCCTCAGACCAATCCGGAGCGTCCGATCTCTAGCAGAATGAAGCAGGCGAAGATTACACCGCCAATTCCTCCAATGAGGAAGCCGGACGTAAACAAGCTCCAGCCCCGGTAGGTTTGCATGTTCTCCGGCAAAATGCCGATTGGTTTGCGCCAGCCTTGAAAGACTGCTGCTCCATAAATGAATAGGCAAACGCTTAGGATTACCACGAGTCCGGTTGCACCCCCGAATCCTGCGAGCAAAGCCCGATCGCTATTGCGTAAAGGTCCCAGTTTGAGGAACGGTCCGAGCAAAAAGTACCCGTGAGCCATGCCAACTTCTAGTCCGCGAGCGACCGCGGGCAACCCATCTCGATAGATCGGCAGCTTCTTCACCCAGTTCAAGGTCAGCGCGCTCCCGCTAATTGGGGTTGCCAAGCTTCCCACTTGCGGCTGGTTTTGATACGGCTGCACGAGCCCGGAAAAGGTGGCTGCGTTTGCAAACTCGGTATTCGCGTATGCCATTCCGTTGGCAAATCTCATTTCACCGAACTTGAAACCCGCCGCGATCGTCCGCGATCGTAAACCGTGCCAGAAGTGTCCCGCAAGCAACAACCCGGCAAAGATGACTTGAAACAGCATCAACCAAGTCCGCGGGGTAATGACGCCATCAACAGTCGCCGTAGCAGCCGGACCGTAGAACACCTCCGGATACACGGTGTCGTTCGTCCACACGAAGAAGGCAGCGAAAAAGCCCATGTAAGCTAATGCCGCTTGACTGTAGGCTAGGTAGGCTTCTCCGGACCAAACAAACAGCGCGCGTGCCCAACTCGTGGGTGCCGTGCGAATGTGCCAGATGCCACCCAGGATGCAGATTGCCCCGATCCAAACATGTCCGCCGACGACATCTTCGAGGTTGTTGACGGCTGCCATACCTTGCAGCGTCCACCCATCAGGAGTGATACCCACGAGGTAGCCGAAGATTGTCAGCGGGTTGAGGGTAGGGTCGGTCACGAGGCGCACGCCAGCCACGTTCGGATCGTACAACCCGCCGACAAACGTTGCTTTGACAACCAACAGCAGCGCCCCGAGTCCTAGCAACACGAGGTGAATGCCGAGAATGCTGGTCATCTTGTCGCCGTCGGTCCACCGATAGCCGAAACCCTGTTCGTCAAGTCGCGCCGGTCCCAGGGCCGCGTGGTAAATCCCACCCGCTCCCAAAATTGCCGAGCTAACGAGATGAACGGCACCGATCGCGAAGTAGGGATAGATGTCGAGGATCCGACCGTCTGCCCCGACGCCGATGCCGAGAGCCGCAAGATGCGGCAGAAGAATCAGTCCTTGGTCGTACATGGGCAGAGTGGGATCAAAACGAGAGAGCTCGAATAACGTCATTGCTCCCGCCCAGAGCACGATCAGTCCTGCATGGGCAATATGAGCGCCGAGCAGCTTCCCGGATAAATCAGCGAAACGGAAGTTACCCGCCCACACGGAGTAAGGTTCGAGCGAATCGGCCACGTAATCCGAAGCTGCAGCCGTATCGGTTGACAGCCCTAGGGGTTTGAGGAGGTCTGGTTGCGTTGCCGTCATGACTAGCTTGCTTGCCCCCGCGTTGACGTTACCATGCGCCCCTCAACAAAGCTGTAGCCGGCCGCTCGTAGGGCGTGGAACAGATGCCCTTGTAGGAAGAAGAAGCCGAGCCAGAAGTGCGTGTTGGCTAGCCAAACCCGCGATGTTAGAACGCCATCGGGGCTGACGAACACCGGAAAGCGATCGAACACCAGGGTCAGCGTCGGCCCGAAAAACTCGGTGGGGAACACCAGCGAGTTGACGGATACGAAAAGCGTGGCCACAAATGCCATCAGGCTCACTGCACCAACGCTATAGGACAGATAAGCTTCTCCCGACCAAACAAATAGGCGCTTGGCCCAATCGAAGGGCGTCGTGTTGATATGCCAGGTTCCGCCCAATATGCAGATCGTGCCAATCCAAATGTGACCCCCGACCACATCTTCGAGGTTGTCGACGCTTGCTAACCAGAACTTACCGTTGAGACCGAAGAAGTAGCTATAGATCGTAAATGGATTGAGCGTCGGGTTTGAGATCGTGCGGACGCTTTCCAGTTCGGGGTCGTACAAGCCGCCGAAGGCGATCGCTTTGAGAACCAGCAAAAATGCTCCGACTCCAAGCAATACCAAGTGAATCCCCAGAATCGTCGTCATTTTGTTGCTATCTTCCCAGTTGTAGCCGAAGAATGGGAATTTTCCTTCCAGCTTGTCCGGTCCCTTGATGGAGTGAAAGATACCGCCAGCACCCAGGAATGCAGAGCTGATAAGGTGAACGGCACCGATCGCGAAGTATGGATAGGTGTCGACAATGGTTCCGTTTTCGCCCACACCCAAGCCCAGGCGTGCCAGGTTCGGAAGCAGAATTAAACCTTGTTCGTACATCGGCAGCGACGGATCGAATCGCGACACTTCAAACAAGGTAATCGCTCCCGCCCAAAACACGATCAGTGCAGCGTGGGCGACATGTGCTCCTAAGAGCTTTCCAGATAAATCGACAAGTCGAGCGTTACCAGCCCGGAAAGGTTGCTGACTCAAGTTAATTGCAATAGCCATTTAGGTTCCTCCTGATTTCAGATTTCCAACGTCATTACAGAACGGATGAAGACTGCTCTCCCCACCCAAGTTTTGCGGCTAGTTGGTTATGGCAGATGCAACGGGAGCTGCCTCTGCCATGACCTCGAAAAAGGTGCTGTATTTTACCTGTAGATCGCGAGCAGCGTTGCGGGCATGGTAGGCATGCCAGAGATGTCCCAGTAAAGCCAAGACCCCTAACGCGGCATGAACGCTCGCGAGAGCGGCTCGCACAGAATCCGCTGTACCGAGAACCGGACCGTAGAAAACGCTGGGATAGGCAAGCTCGTTGACCGAGACAAAGGCTGCCACGCTCAGACCGGCGATCGCCAGTGCCCCGAGACTATATGACAGATAGGCTTCTCCGGACCAAATCAATCGCTCTTCGGCCCACGCCATTGGCTTCGAGAGGATATGAAAAATCCCGCCGCCGACGCACAGGACTCCAACCCAGACGTGGCCGCCAACCAGGTCTTCTAGGTTGTCTACGCTCGCCATGCCGGCAAGCGTCCAGCCGTGGGGACTGAAACCAAACAAATAACAGAAGATCCGCAACGGGTTGAGGTTGGGCTCCACGAGCCGGACTCGATCGACCAGCGGATCGTAAAGTCCGCCGAAGTGAGTGGCTTTGAGCACCAACAGAAAAGCTCCGACTCCGAGCAAGACCAAGTGGATGCCCAGAATCGTTGTCATCTTGTTGCCGTCTTGCCAGTAGTAGCCGAATCTGGACCCTTCTAAGGTTTCCGGTCCCAGTGCGGCGTGATATATCCCCCCAGCTGCGAGCACGGCAGAGCTGACGAGATGCCCCATGGCGATCGCGAGATAGGGGTAGGTATCGATAACTTTGCCGCCATCGCCAACGCCGATCCCCAGAGCGGCTAGATGAGGGAGCAGGATCAGATTCTGCTCGAACATGGGCAGACTCGGGTCGAAGCGAGACAGCTCGAACAGCGTCATCGCGCCTGCCCAAAAGACGATCAGCCCAGCGTGAGCGATGTGAGCTCCGAGCAGGCGCCCGGACAGATCGGTCAAGCGAGCGTTGCCGGACAAAAGCGGGATGTCTACTCCCGGCTCGGTCTCGTAGAACCAGCCTAAAGAGCGCATCAAGGGCGTCCAGAATGTTCCGTTACTCATCATTCCTCCTCGTTGATGGTTCTTCCCGTGTCGCGAGTCAACTCCACACAGGTTCGGTATCGATGCCCGCGCAACCACTTTTCGGCGCGGGTTCTGATATCAGTCGATTGGTGCGATCGCGCTGATGACAGTTGGTAATCGCGGCAGTCGAGCGCATCCTCTGATAGCGCCATACTTGGATGTACGGTGCATTTCAGATAGGGACTCCCGGTGTAGTACTGGCAGCGGTGACAGGGAATTCGATGCAGGCGCTGCAAGCGCTTGCGACCGTCATCGACAGCGAGCGACAGTGCATACACAAATGCCCCTAACAACGACCAAATTCCCAGAGGGACGATCGCCGACAGCAGCCCCGGAACTACTGGCTCTGAAACTGGCAGATTCATAACGGCTCACTTGCAGTTTTGCGTGCATATTTCAAACCAGCAGATGTAACTTCAGGCGCTTCCCAAAAGCTCAGCACTTGGTCGGCAACTGTTTGGGGATAGTCGGCATGGAAGAAGTGCCGTCCCCCCGGACATTGCCAGATGCGATCGCCTTCTTTAAGCAAGGGAAGCCAGCCGCGCAGCAGCTCGGTATCAACAACAATGTCGTCACAACCACCGCAAACCATTAACGGCACGGGAACGCCTTCGGGCTTCATCCAGACTCGTTGCAACAGGGAGTGTGGCGATAGCGAACGGATCAAACTTTGCTCCAACACCCGAGCCATCTGCATCGCTCCCGTTCGGGTATGAGCATCGAATAGGGTGCCTGCAACTTGCATCAACACCCGATCGCGATCGCAGGGCAGCGACTCCAATTGCGCGTAGTAATAAGCTTGCCAGTCTACTGCCGGGCTCGCTCCAACCGACATTAGGCTGAGCGACCTAACTCGGTGGGGAAACCGCCGCGCGTAAAGCAAAGCCAGCAATCCACCAGTGCCGTGACCGATCAAATCGATAGTGCGATCGAGTCCCTTAATATAACCGTGCAGCATAGTAGCAGCTATTTCCAAGGAACCCGGCTCGTCTGGTGTTTGAGAGTACGACCAGTGACCAACCGCGTGCTCTCTGGCTAAACAGCAGAGGAACGGGTGCTCTAACGACTGAAAACTCGAACTGACATCGATCCAGAGGGCATCTGGTGTGATTTGTGACAAAGCTTGAGTTGTCATCACCAGCGATCCATAGAGGTGTGTGTTGTCAATTGAAAGGGCAGCAAAGATTGTCTTTTTGAGAACGTTCTTGCCTGCCCTGCGCGAACTGGCAATAGTTCAAGTTGCTTGAAGGAAATCGGATCGCCTCCCCCTCGCGTCGATCTACGGCATCGAGTTCTCAGCTTTCCACATCGATAAATCCGAACGCGACGTTCCAGAACTCTCTAGTTAAATGCCTTACAAGCCAAACTCGGATTTTAACTTTGTCGTCCACTTCGCAATGCGATCGTCGGACAAGTCGGATTGGTTATCTTCATCAATAGCCAATCCAACGAACTTCCCATTGCGCAGGGCTCTGGACTCGTTAAAGTCATAGCCTTCGGCAGGCCAGTAGCCAACTGTTTGACCGCCAAGAGAGGAGATTTTTTCTTCCAGAATCCCTATGGCGTCCATGAAATTGTCGGCATAACCGATCTGATCGCCCGGACCAAAGTAGGCAACCTTCTTACCCGAGAAGTCAATGTCGTCCAAGTCTTCGTAAACCCCTTCCCAGTCTGCCTGCATTTCACCAACGTTCCAGGTAGGACAGCCAATGATGATGCACTCATATTCAGCAAAATCGCTGGTATCGGCTTCCGAGATATCGTGCACGCTGACGTTATCCTTTCCAAGCCGATCTTGAATTCTCATTGCGATATCCTCGGTATTCCCAGTTTGGGTGCCAAAGAATAGTCCCACTTTGCTCATTGTTGTCCTCTAACTCGTGAAAAGTTCTCCCAGCAAACCAGAATCCTCAGACATACGTACATGGCTTAGCCTTCTCAAGCTGCAGTGAGGCTCTTTGCTTGTTGCAAGCGATCTCGTTGAGGCCGAGCAACATATGGTTGCGTATCATCCCAATACGTTTGAGTATCATCCCAGCACGGATGCACTCAAAAATCGCGAAAAGGGATCTGCCGCATGGGGCTAACATAGCGAATACCCCTCGCCCCCCATCATGAATTTGCAGGGATATTGCTCCCAACCCCGATCGTGCAACGCCGAATTAGGCACGATTCCGCAAAGAGCTCGTAGCTAACTTTGTTCGCCTTCTATTGAGAACTACTGGCAACAAGACAATCCTAGTTTAACTCGGAATTTTTCGCAACAAACCGAGGTAAAGTTTTATTGCGAGAGCAGAATGACCTACGAGATCGGGTTGAAAACAGCTGCAGGTAGCGTGTTTGAGCTGACAGGCAGTCTCTATGTAGCGCAGAAGGTGCGAATCATCGATTTTAATAGAAGCTGTTTAGCACCTGTCACTTCGCTAGCTAATGATGAATGCTCGCAACAAAGGTTGGTTATATCTGGAGAGACGTTTTTGCTTTGCTGTCCGCCAATGCCCAATCCCGGACATGACACCCCTCTTCGCGTGGCGATCGCCGGTGCCCTTGGTGTTAAGGATCCAAGTCGGCAGAGTGTGGCAAGGGTTTATTTGGCGGGTAGGTTGGGATCGATCGCGTGACCGTTTTGCCTGGTGTCTCGGTTCGTAAGATCCTTGCTCGAAGAGCAATATCTCCTGCCAGCGCGACCGTTTCCCGGCAACAATCATCTCCTCCTGCGTTTGGTTCGATGATCCCCCCCCTCAGCTTCCGCAACATCGAGAAGGTAATACTTTACCCCTGCATCCGGGTTACCCACGAGTTAATTCGGCAGAGGTGCCGAACGTTCGCCCAAGCTGACGCCAACCAGATTTGTCGCCCTCTCCCCAGACCCGCCGATAGGTAGCATCTTGACGCAGTCCTCATCAAATTCAAGTGGAAGCAGTACTATCTGTGGCGAGCTGTCGGCCGTTCCGGCCTGGTCATCGACATCCCGATGCAGAGCCGACAAGACGAGGCAGCCGCCAACATGTTCTTCCGCGTGAAAGTTGGCGGGATTTGACAGGCACGAACGCAACTGCCTAATTAACTGCCCGAGGCATCCATCCGAACAACAGAGTCGATTTCCTGGCGCACATCGATAAATTGACAATGCCGAATGAGCCTTGATTTACAGAGTCCAAGCCACTTCTTTTCGATCTTCGTGTCGACAGGTGTTGCAATTCAAATTAAAGGCTTGTGCGGATCGCTCGACTCGATCCAGACACCGCAGGTCTGCAACGTTTGATGGAGCAGTATATTATTGGGTTAAGCAATTTGTATTTTTGTATACTGTTGTTAGAACCAGACCGTCAGAGCCTAGAGGCATTGCAGGTTAGCACCACATGGTTTTATTGGCACGCCAGCTAGGTCCGGAGCTTCGACACTACGACGCCAAGGCGATCGCACGCTATTATCGCTCCCGACCGCTACTGCTCATCGGACGAGCGTTGACTATTGCTTGGATGCTCGGAACGTTTTGGTTGCGCTTGCGCTTGGACGCGCGGCGCGGCCTAGAAAACCCACATCGAAATACACGCGCCCGCGAGTTACGCGAGATACTCACGCACTTGGGGCCGACGTTTATCAAGGTCGGGCAAGCCCTGTCGACGCGCCCCGACTTGGTACGGCGCGATTTCCTCGAAGAATTAGTCAAGCTGCAAGACCAGCTCCCGCCTTTCGACAACCACAGGGCGTGGGCGACGATCCAGCAAGAGTTAGGTCGACCTGTACGGGAGATCTACCACGAGATTTCACCTCAACCAGTAGCTGCAGCAAGCTTGGGTCAGGTTTACCGTGCGGTTCTCAAAACGGGCGATACCGTGGCGGTCAAGGTGCAGCGACCCCAGCTCGTGCCCCGCCTGACTTTGGATTTGTGTTTGATGCGTTGGGCAGCAGGTGCCTTCGGCAAGTTATTGCCGCTCAATCTGGGTCACGACCTGCGAGCAATTGTCGATGAATTTGGCAACAAATTGTTCGAGGAAATCGATTACCTCAATGAGGGCCGCAATGCCGAGAAATTCGCTGCAAACTTCCGCGACGATCCGACAGTCAAAGTCCCGTCGATCTTCTGGCGCTATAGCAGCCGTCGGGTGCTGACCTTAGAGTGGATCGACGGCTACAAGCTCACTGACACCGAGCAGATCCGTGCCGCGAACCTCGACGAAAATGCGCTGGTTGAAATCGGTGTCGTTGCAGGCTTGCGTCAGTTGCTCGAACACGGGTTCTTTCATGCCGACCCGCATCCCGGCAACTTGTTTGCGATGCCGGACGGACGCGTGGCTTACGTCGACTTCGGCATGATGGACCAGCTAGACGAGCCGACGAAGGAAACGCTCGCCAGTGCGATCGTCCACTTAGTCAACCGCGACTACCTTAACGTTGCGCTTGATTTCATCACCCTCGGGTTCCTAACGCCGGAGGTGCAAGTCGAGGCGGTCGTCCCTGCGCTGGAGCGTGCCTTCGACAACGCCCTCGGCGAAAGCGTGCGGGACTTTAACTTTAAGAGCATCACCGATGATTTTTCGGTGTTGATGTACGACTATCCATTCCGGATCCCAGCAAAGTTTGCCCTGATCATTCGCTCGCTCGTGACCCAAGAAGGGCTGGCCTTGAGCCTCAATCCCGACTTCAAGATCGTCGAGGTTGCCTATCCCTACGTGACTCGACGCCTACTCCAAGGCGAATCTTCCGAGATGCGACGGCGACTCGTGGAAGTCCTGTTCAAAAATGGCAAATTCCAATGGCAGCGCTTGGAAAACATGCTCGCGATCGCCCGCATGTCATCGTCTTCATCGCAAGCGTCATTCGACCTCCTACCGACGGCTCGCTTGGGCTTGCAGTACCTTCTCTCCGACGAAGGGCGTTACCTAAGACACCAAGTTGTGCTCGCCCTTGTTGAGGACGATCGCCTGCACACCGAGGAAGTCGGGCGTTTGTGGGAGCTCGTCAAAGACGATCTCGCTCCCCGCCGGTTAATGGACTATGCGCTTGCCTCACTGCGGGAACTATCGACCGAATCTGCGATTAAAACCGCTGCCGTTTCATAACTTCCGTAGGGAGCGCAGCGGCTTAGATGTCGCGATCGCGGGATAATAAGCGGCAGCAATTGCGCAATCGCGACGACTTACCTGGCGATCGCCCAAATTCACTGGATACAACTGGATTTTACATAATGATGTACTCGCCGTTTTCGCCACCGTTGGTGCTTTTGCTGTTTGGCTTGTTGGCTGCAATTGCAGCCGGTGCGGCATTTTCGGCAAGCTTGAAAGACAGCGTGAATGCCTGGATGCAGAGCGGTTCTGGCTTCAGCCCGGCAGATCTGAAGAGACCAGAATTGTTGGTTCCTTATACTGGCATCTGTTTTGGCGTCTTGGTTTTTTTGGCCGCCGGTCTGGAGATGTTTGGCACGCCGCGCTTGCTAGCGTATGTCGTTGCGCTGCCGCTGACGCTGTTTACCGCCTGGCTGGTCTGGTCGCAGCTCGGTAAGCTCATCCTGCAGCTGCGTAAAGGTGGGTCGCGCGCTCTAGATCTCGACTCCCTTTAGTACCGATCCGCGATCCAGCCAGCCGGATTGTAATTCGAGCCCGACCCGCCCCGATGGGGCAGCTCGGCACTCGGCTGCTTGTCCTTACGCCGACTAGAATTCTTCGGCGTTGTAGCTCGGCGTGGTGGCAGCTTCTTCGTCGCGACGCGAGCCCAGAAATTCCATACGATCGACGCGAATAACTGGCTTCGAGCGCAACCCACCTGTTTTCCGGTCTTCCCAAGCATCAATTTTTAGCGAACCCTGAATGCCGAGTAGCTTGCCTTTCTTAACGTAGTTGGCGGCAATTTCAGCTGTCTTGCCCCAGATTTCAAGATTGAACCAGTCGGGTTTCTCGTCATTGCGGCTGCGGCGGTCCACTGCCAGCGGCAGGTTGCAAACCACACTCCCCGACTCGAAATAGCGCACCTCTGGGTCCGCGCCCGCGCGTCCGACCAAGTTGACAACATTTACGCTCACGATCGCGTTTCCTCCTCGTCACAGTGCGTAAAATCGTGCAGATGCAAGGCGCACAACCGCAGCTCGGGCGGCAGGCGATCGCGTCTGCAGCTGCCACAAATTATAAAGAATTCAGTCTTAGAGCAAAGCAATCTTGCGACTGGGTCGGTCGCAAAGGAGCTCTAGGAATAACCTTCAGACAGGTAAATTAGTGCTTTTGGCAACACACCCGATACACCTCGTTGCGATAGTATTAATTTTTTACTAGACGCTTTGGGAAAACCGTATTAGAATCCGCTGGATGTGCTCGCCGAGTGCATTGCACCCGACTCAATCGCGATTGTCAGTCCGAATCATCAAGATAGTTGGAGCCCAGTCAAGAGTGAGTTTTCTAAGTCGCTTTTCTCTGTCCCGAGATATGGGCATCGATCTCGGGACTGCCAACACACTCGTGTACGTTTCTGGAAAGGGGGTAGTGCTCGAAGAACCTTCCGTAGTGGCGATCGACCAAGACCGCAAGGAAGCGCTAGCAGTCGGAGAAGATGCCAAACAGATGCTCGGGCGAACGCCCGGCAACGTCATTGCCACGCGTCCCCTGCGCGACGGCGTCATTGCCGACTTTGACACCGCCGAACTGATGCTCAAGCAATTTATCCAGCGCGTCCACGGTGGTCGTGCCCTGATTGCTCCGCGCATCGTTATTGGTATTCCGTCGGGGGTCACGGGCGTCGAGCGCCGGGCAGTTATGGAAGCTGCGGCTCAAGCCGGAGCGCGCGACGTATATCTCATCGACGAACCGGTCGCTGCCGCGATTGGGGCGGGTTTGCCGGTGGCCGAGCCGACGGGCAACATGATCGTCGATATTGGCGGTGGCACCACAGAAGTAGCCGTATTGAGCTTGCAAGGCATCGTCCTGAGCGAATCAGTGCGCGTGGCTGGCGACGAACTGAGCGACGCCATCACCCAGTACATGAAAAAAGTTCACAACTTGGTGATCGGGGAACGCACAGCCGAGGAAATCAAAATTCGCATCAGTTCGGCTTACCCAACCGTTGACGACGAGCAAACGATGGAAGTGCGGGGCTTGCACTTGTTGTCCGGTTTACCGCGTACAGTGACGATCAAACCACCAGAGATTCGCGAAAGCATGTCCGAACCGCTATCGGTGATCGTGGATGCCGTGAAGCGAACGTTGGAGCAAACTCCGCCCGAGCTGGCTGCTGACATCATCGATCGCGGGATTATGCTTGCCGGCGGGGGGGCACTGCTCAAGGGGCTGGACACGCTGATCGGTCACGAAACGGGCATTGTCACCCACGTTGCGCCCGACCCGTTGCAATGCGTCGTTCTGGGTACCGGACGCGTACTGGAGAACTTTAAGCAGCTCGGGCGAGTATTTTCTGCGCGCTCGAGCACGATGTAGTGCTGACCGCATTGCGTATCGACTTGTCAGTAGGGGCGTTGTTATCGAGTGGCCGAACGAACCGAACTCCCTGCGGTTTGGTTATCTCAAGGCAATAGCTGTTCCCACATCTTGCTCTACTGGCAGCGTTGGTGGGGACAAGCGGGTTAGGTAACCGACCAGCAGACAAGTCGATGCGTTTGGGCGAGCGTCGACATTACCCGACCACAGCATGCTCGGCGATCTAGCGAACGCCGCAGGCAAGCGCTCTGAGGTTATGTTGTAAGTGCGATCGCTGAAAGAATCGGTGATTGCTGGTAAGACTAGCAGCGACGGACACACGGTGCGCTATGGCAGCGACGCGAGGTTGGTGGTCGCGACACGGTTCGCAGACAATTCTGGTGGGGTTGTTGTTAGCAGCGTCGTGGGTAGTTCGGCAAACGAACGCCGCGCCGCTTTACGAATTGTATCGGTGGCTATCGCACCCGCTGCAAGATGCACCGAGCCCAGAAGCAGTGAGAGCAGATGCACGTGTGCTGGAATTGCAGGCACGTTTGGGCGAACTCAAGCGCCAGAACCAGCAGCTCAAAGACTTGCTCGATTACCGCGAATCCCAGGATGCTGAGGCTATTGCCGCATTGGCAATCGGGCGTAGTGCCGACCGCTGGTACGAGCAGATCGTGTTGGGGATTGGCAGCGCCCGCGGCATTCGTGTAGGCGCTGCCGTGTCGGCAGAAGGCGGATTGATCGGACGCGTGACGAACGTGACGCCAAACACCGCACGCGTGTTGTTGATATCCGACCCGAGCAGTCGCGTGGGCGTGACGATCAGCCGCAGCCGTCAGCTCGGCTTTATTCGGGGGCAGGGTAGTAATCTTGCCGTGATGCAGTTTTTCGAGAAGACACCGGACGTGCAGCCAGGCGACGTAGTCGTAACTTCCGCCGTCAGTCGTAGGTTTCCGGCGGGGGTTCCGGTCGGGCACGTACGGTCGTTGGATTTAGAGAAAAGTCCGGCTCCCGAGGCAGTCGTCGAGCTGAGCGCGCCATTCGACTACCTGGAGTGGGCGTTTGTGCAGGCACACTCAGTTCCAAATTTAGGCGATGACGAGTAACCAGTTCGCCATGCGTTGTTACGCTGAATTAGTTACAAGTGGTTAGGTTTATAGGGATAGCGCTCTCCCGACCACAGACACGCCGCTATTCCCGCCCGAACGTCAGCAACTTCTCAGCTTGCGATGGCAACGAGCGACAGACTGACACCTCGTCAGTGGCAAATAGTCAATGTTTTCGTCACGGCAGGGTCGGCTTTGGGCTGCGCGCTGCTGATGCCCGCGCGTCTGCCGGGAACGGAGGTACTGAGTGTAACTCCTCACTGGTTGTTGATTTGGGTGGTGGCCTGGAGTGTCAAGCGGACGGCAAGCCAAGGGGCGATCGCGGGGGCGATTCTCGGCACGATTCTAGATGGCATGACAGCACCTTACCCGTCACACGCGATCGGATTGAGTTTGGTAGGCGCGCTGACCGGGCAATTACAGAAAGAGCGCTTCATTCAAGAAGACTTGATTTCCGTTGCGTTGATCGTGTTCGGGATGGCCGCCCTTGCAGAGACCGTCGTGGCCGTGCAGTATAGCCTGCGGGATTTCCATCGCCTTCCTGAGATTTGGGCCGCGCACCAGCGCATCGCAATTGCCTCGGCACTGCTGAGCAGCCTTTGGGCACCGGCAGTCTACTATCCACTCAGCCGCTGGTGGGAGCACATTCGAGAGTCTAACGAATCACCCTAGACCGCAAGGACGGGGGTCGGACAGCTGCATCTCTTGCGATCGACCGCGTTTACCAGCTTAGAACTCAACCACTGGGGATAATCGTCACAACACCTGTCGCGATCGCGACGTGTCGCCGTGTTAAAATCCTCAAACAATTGCAACCATTCTTCAGATGAGTTAGGTAGGGCGATTTTATGGAAGCTGGACTGTTGCTTGCGAAGCTGCCGGAGGCGTACTCCATTTTCGATCCGTTGGTAGACGTGCTGCCGCTTATCCCGTTGTTTTTCTTACTGCTAGCCTTTGTCTGGCAGGCATCGGTCGGATTCAAGTAAACCGCCGAGCCGGCCGCGATCGCGGTCTTCAACAGGGGTCTTACATTCCGACCGTGCACCCCCAATGAAACTGGGGACTTTAAGTACTTCTGCAGCCGCGGAAGTGCTTTTTTATGACATCCTCTCGGAGCTGCTTGGCTTAACCATACAGCTCCGGACTCCGACTTAACATGGCTAGGGCTAATTCTCTAGGAAAAGGGAAAGGGGCTGGGGCAGGTCATGTCCGCACTAGCGAATTGTCTGAGGAAAAATTGGTGTCCCGTTTTCCCGAACGCGGACAGTGCCGAACTAGCAACCGCACCATCAGCATTGTCAGTCTCACTGCTCGAATCCGCGAAAGGTTTTCCTCTTTGACCCCAATCATTTACCGATGTACCTGGTTCTCCTCCGTTCCCCGATGCGCTTGCTTGGATGATTGGTCCCATCCACCTTGCTGACAGCACATGCAAAACAGTCTTTAGTTTGGTTAGAACAGCTCGCTTCGTCCGGCATGTCCCTTCGGGAAGGAGGGTGTTTACCAGTAATGGGATTGCAATAGCAGTTAGGGAGCTGGTGCTGCTCCAAGAAAATTTATTAGGTTTTTTATCCTCTCGAACCCTTGTCAATAGTGGTTTCCAGAGATCGACAGCCTTCGATCTTAGACTTGACAGAGCACTAGTGCTCGATCGCTCCCGACAAGCGATTGCGGTTGAGGTGCTGCGAGCAACCTCCTCGACCGTTCGGCCGTCGTTCTACGCTAACGCTAAACTTGCGGACAATTACAGGAGGGGGAGATGAAGAAACTGCGGGTAGGGCTTTTATTTGGCGGACGTTCGGGCGAGCACGAGGTTTCGATTCGCTCGGCCGGAGCGATCGCGCAAGCCCTTCGGCATACCGACAATACAGCTCGCTACGAAGTGCTGCCCGTTTACATTCAAAAGAACGGTATTTGGCAGACCGGAGATGCAGCCGCGCGCGTTCTTGCTGCTGGGATTGCGCCAACCAATGAAACTGAAGGCTCTTTGTGGGAGTTTCCGTCGGACTGCCGCGCGATCGACGTGTGGTTTCCGATTCTCCACGGTCCGAATGGCGAAGACGGTACCGTCCAAGGATTACTCTCGCTGATGCAGTTGCCTCACGTGGGGAGTGGCGTACTCGGCTCGGCTGCGGGGATGGACAAGCTCGCGATGAAATCGATCTTCGCTGCTGCCGGACTCGCTCAAGTGCAATATCGTGGCGTGACGCGATCGCAAGTTTGCTTTAACTCCCAGGCATTGCCCCAAGTTTGCAGCGATATCGAAAGCGCACTCGGCTATCCGTGTTTTGTCAAACCTGCAAACCTCGGTTCGTCAGTCGGCATTTCAAAGGTGCGATCGCGGGCCGAACTCACAATGGCTTTGGACCATGCTGCGAGCTTCGACCGCCGCATCATTATCGAAGCTGCCGTTCCCACCCCGCGCGAAATTGAATGTGCCGTGCTCGGCAACGAGGAGCCCCAAACCTCCTGCGTCGGCGAGATTTCCTTCGACAGCGACTTCTACGACTACGCGACTAAATACATCCCTGGTCGTGCGGACTTGCAGATCCCGGCACAACTTCCGGAAAGTGCAATCTTGCGCGTCCGAGCGCTGGCGCTGCAAGCGTTCGAAGCGTTGGATCTCGCCGGTCTCGCACGCGTGGATTTCTTTTATTGTGAAGCCACCGATGAGGTGCTAATAAATGAAGTTAATTCGCTGCCAGGTTTCACGGCCACGAGTATGTATCCACTTTTGTGGGAGGCATCGGGACTGCCATTTCCACAGCTCGTCGATCGCCTGGTACAACTTGCTTTAGAGCGAGGTTAATTGCGTACACGCGAGTTTATCAGCAAGTTTAATCCACAAGATCGATCCGAAATGTTAAGCTGAACTCCCGCAGGGTTAATATGGCGAAAGTTTCGTCCCATGACCGACACCAATTCTCGTCGCGGCAAGGCTGTCGCAATTGTTACCGGCACACTCTCGATCGCGATCGCGCTGCTCTATCTTCTGATTGTGTTTTTCCTCGACGCGCGGGGGGAGATGCGGCCGGCACCGATCGGGCAGATCTTGCCAAATGCGGTTTGGCTTAAAGCCATACACATGTTTCCTGGCTGTTTGTGTCAGGTTTTTTTGGGGTGAATTGTGCGGGATTGTCATAGCAGCAAACCCTACTTGGTTTCCTCGCTTTCCTCTTCAGTACTAAAAGGGTTCTTGCCAATGCCCAATTCTTTGCGGGATTGCTTGATCTGCTTCCAGGATCGTTTGATTTGTTTGTAAGCTTCCTCGGGTGAGATTTTGCCTGCAGTTTCAAGGTTGCAGGTATAGCTCACGCGTTGGGCAAATTCCTGTAAGTTGGCGTTGAATACGAGGTTCTCCGGCTTGACCTCACCGTGATAACTTGCATGCGGGTAGAGAAACTGGTCTTTGTCGTAGTCGGGATTATTGGAACTACTCATATTGGCTTCCTCGCTGACCCTGATAGCGCATTTGCTCGAATGGCAGCCCAATCCGAGCAGCTCGGTACGCAGTTATTGTAACCGGCAGCTTGAGCGCGAAATGTTCGCGGTGTTGCTCGCGCTGCCGGCAGTGACAGCAACCTCAGAAGGGTACCCGGACAAAAGATTTGCGAACCTACGATCGCATGGCCGCGGCGCGATCGCACGTGGTTTGCCTGCCAGTCGCGATAGGTCTAATTGCGGAAATAGCTCGAACGGCTCGGCTCATCAATATCTGCAAGAACAAGCCGCTGCCAAAACCCCAATTCAAAAGTAGATTGCGACTCAGAAAGCAACAAAAACATCAGGATTGAAACAGTGGCTACGCTAGGTTGATGTGGATAACCAGGGTGTAAAAACTCGGTGTGTCGGTTTTGCCTGAGCTCATACCTCGGGCAAGTGCGGCGTGCACGCGTCGGTCGTATTTCTTGCGAATCGCAGTTGCGACGATCGCCTTGTTTTAAGAATTCGAGTCGGGTGATGGATTCAGCTTGCAGGCGATTTCAGTGCGGACCGCCTAGCCTGGATTATTCATGAGT
>NZ_ASSJ01000028.1 GCF_000473895.1 Rubidibacter lacunae KORDI 51-2
AGCATCAGCGTCGGGAGGATGTCACAATCCGCAACAGCACTGGCCTCTCGCTTGAAGTCAACAGGACGATGCCCCTTCAGCTTCGCACCGAGGCGGTAGCGAAGGGTGTCCTAGACGGTTGAGTGGGGTAGCTTCGTCCCATAGGGCTGCGAGCCAGAACTGGACTTCCAAATAACTGGAGAAGCCGCGCTCGTTCTGGAGCTCTTGCAGCACTTGGGCGAGGGCATCGCCAGAGATCGACAGCGGCGGGCCGGTGCGCGGCTCGGTGAGGGCGCTTAAGCCGCTTTCGCGGTAGTACCTGGGGCTTGCTGAAAAAGGGTGGAATGTTCGCAATGAAAGGATCTCAGCGTTTTCTATGCCAGAAAAGTGCAAGGATATAGGCACAAGAACCTCAAAACCCTTGCAATTGGGACGAGAATCCGAGGCAAAAAGCTGGGGCTAGATGGTAAACGCCTGATTCCATAAGCTCTCTGCCTCCTAAATTCGTTGTGGACTTTTTCAGCAGACCCTACCTGAGCCAGCAAGAGACGGTAACTCGGGTGCTGACGAGGAGGCTGTCAACCGGGTTTGCTTGGGAAGCATGCCCAGATTTGAGCCAGTAGAGAGCCTGCAGCTTTTCCTTGACTCTTGCACTGGAGGTAGAGAGAGGAAGGAGCGAAGTTCTCCAGCGTTCTCGGCTATATCGATGCGTGGCTTTCCCATCATGTTGACTCATATTGCGAACCTGGCGCCCTCTATCCGTATTATATTTTCCGGTTTTTTCTAGTAGCCTCAAGTTTGTATCGATGCCAGATCCGCCTCAGAGATTGCAACCACCCACAGCAAGCAAACTTACACGACTGACGGTTATGGATCGAGCAGCCAAGGCTTATGTAGACCGAAGCTAATATTAAATTCGCCCTCGAACAGCTGGGCTTGAATCAACCCCGAGCTCGGAAATTGTCTGTGCAGGCTCCCGACGCAATCGCAGGGCATCTGCTTGGTGGCGGGCAATCGTCAGCCTCGAACTACTCGTGCCGCCGAACCGCTCCATCAAAGCCACTGGTCTTCAAGGGTTTCAAATTCCAGCACCCGGTCCTGACGTAGATTTCAGCACCGCAGTCTTAACATCAAGCAGGCTTGCGCAACCAGACCGGTTGTGCTAATCGCTGACTTGCTCGTGCTCGACTAGGAAGGCTCGCACTTCATCAGCAGTAGGTTGGGCAGCGATCGCGCCCGGTCGCATTGCTGTCAGCGCGCCGGCTGCACAAGCATAGGCGACGACCGCACGCGCAACCTCGGGTTTCTCCAAGCAGGCGATACCGCGATCGCAAAGTTGTTTAACAAATCCAGCAACGAACGCATCGCCTGCACCAGTCGTATCCTGCACTGCAACTGTGTAGGCCGGATACTTACCTTCTGAGGTGTTGAGATAGTAACTCACGGCACCTGCACCATCGGTGACCAGTACGCCTTCCACCGAGTCTAGCTGGTAGGCGATCGCAGCAGCCTCAGCCGTATCGAACAACCAGAGAGCTTCTTCGCGGGCAAGCTTCAAGTAATCGACGTACGGGTAAAGAGTTTGCACGAGGGGCTTAGCTGCTTCGGGGTCGGGCCAGAACGTCGGTCGAGCGTTGACATCGAGGACGATCTTTAGACCGCAAGCCACAGCCAGTTCCAGCGAGCGTAGCACCGCCTGTCGCGCCATGGGATAAGCAAGTTCCAGGGTACCCAGCACTAAAAATTCTGCGCTTTCAAACAGCGCTACGGGAAGCTTATCTGCCTGCAAAAATGCGTCTGCAAATGCATCGGGAGGGATATCCCCAAACCCACCGAATGTTCGATCTCCGCTCTCGGAGCGCAATACGTACACCTGGCGTGTCGGGGCATCCAGATGACGCTGGACTCCGCGTATATTTACACCGGCCTCCGCTAAGACCCCGAGCAGGCGATCGCCAAGAGCATCGGACCCCACGCAACCGATGAATCCAGCGGGTGTATCAAGTTTGCTGATAGCACAGGCTACGTTAGCAGGCGCACCGCCCGAATAGTCCGTCCACGATGCCACCGCACTCGGCGTCGCTCCCGGCCGATCGGCTAGACGATCGTTCAGCAACTCGCCCAAACAAAGTACGCGCGGATCGGTCACGGTTGAGTTCCTCGCTGAAATATTGATGTGGACTCTGCGGCAATCGCTTGGGTTCTAATTTCAGACTGCTCGCACAGGTCAATTAAGCTTTAGAGGCCTTGTCCTGTCAAGACACACCTCTACCATGGGTAGGGCAAACGCATTCTTGGAATCTCAGCTCGATTTTCTCAATGTGCGAGGCTCGAACTGAACTTTCGCAGATCGATAATCTTTTAAAAGAGGTCTCGCTGCCTGCTTTGCCGACTCCCAAATCGACTATTCCGAATCCAAAACGCGAACGATGTGAAGGCAGTGCATCTGTTGCAAGCACTCTAGCTGATTTGAACACCAGCGATCGTTGATATAGTAAAGTTGTCGTGTCCGGCATGTGCTCTCGCTGTAGTTTGGAGGAAGCGCTATCATTCGCCCTCACCGCGTCCTGCATCTAGTCGTTAGCAGCAATTGCCTGCGAGTTGCGGGCGCAAATGTTAAAAACAAAGGGACTGCTGCAACAAATAACGGTAATCGGGCATCTTTGAGAAGCAAATCGCGGCGCATCTTGCCCACGCCACCACCCCGCGCGCCAGATTGTCGAGGCACTCTCCCATGCGTTCTGCAACTCTCCGTTTCCGTCCTGATTTATTCACCCTTGCCTTGCTTGGCAGCACCCAAATTGCTTGTTCGGCAGTGGCACCAGCGGCTGATAGCATCCCTCTCGCCCAAGAGATTGCCAAGATTCCAGAACTGATGGCTACCAGCAGGGCGATGTGGCTCGATGGCACCGTAAGCGCGCGCGCGCCATTTCTCGACGGTGGCGCGTACCAATTGCAGGACGATTCCGGCACGATTTGGGTGTTTGTGGAAACGGCAAGCTTGCCAAACGTGGGCGATCGCGTCCGACTTTTAGGAGAGGCAACCCGCGCGCAGATCGAACTCAACGCTCGCGACTGGGGCGAGGTCTTCGTTCGCGAGCGCGAGCGCTTCTAACGGACTTTTCTGAGACTGCTTCTCATGGCACGCTCAGGTAACGTTCGGTTGCCGATTGCAGAGTACAACCCGGGGGTTTGATTTAAATCGCACGCAAGCGCAACGAGTTGCTCCGAGCCATCTTCGAACCGCTACCCATGTGACCTCAGTCGAATCCCTTGGTTCTAAACCTTCCTTCCCTCTGTTCTCTAAAGCTCCTGGCAGCTCTTCAAATAGCTCAATTGCTATCGTTTGTTCGCACCCACTACTAAGCCCTGCTATGAATCAACCACCCCAGCACTCGTCCGTTCCGAGTCTGTTCCTGCGCGGGGCGATCGCTACGCTTGCTTCGGGCTCGCTATTGGCTGGGGGCTTTACCCCAGCACGTGCCGCCCTTGACGAAAGTCCGAAAACCGTCGTCGATGAAGTGTGGCAGCTCGTCAACCAGCAGTACGTCGATACAGATTTTAACCAGGACGATTGGAAAGCCACGCGTCTTGAGTTACTCGAGCGCCAGTATAGCGATCGTATGGCCGCTTACGAAGCGATCCGCGACGCCTTGAAGAAACTCGGCGACCCTTATACGCGTTTTCTCGACCCAGAGGAATTCGAGGATCTGACCAGCCAGACTTCTGGCGAACTCTCGGGCGTGGGCATTCGTTTGGAGATGAACGAAAGCACTCAAAAGTTGACGATCGTCGAGCCGATTCCCGATTCGCCAGCGGAGGCGGCTGGAGTGGAGTCGGGCGACGAAATCGTCGCGATCAATGGCGAGCCGACGGCGCTGATGGAGCTCGACGAAGCCTCAGCCTTGATTCGCGGCGAGTTGGGTACGCAGGTGCGCCTGACGCTCGAGCGACAGAGCGAAGCATTCGAACTGGTGTTAACGCGAGCGCAAATCGAGCTGCCGACGGTTAGCTACAGCTTGAGACTGGAAAACAACTTGCGCGTGGGCTACATCAAACTGGATGAGTTCAGCTCCCATGCTGCCGAGCAGATGCGCGATGCTATTGAGGATTTGAGCCGCCAAGACGCTCAAGGCTACATCCTCGACCTGCGTGGCAATCCCGGCGGGCTTTTGTTTGCAAGCATTGAAATCGCCCGTATGTGGATGGAGTCCGGCGAAATCGTTTACACGGTGGACCGCCTAGGCGGAGATCGCCACTTCTCTGCAAACAACACTGCCATGACCGATCTACCGCTGGTCGTGCTAGTGGACGGTCGCTCGGCCAGCGCGAGCGAAATTTTGGCCGGCGCGCTGAAGGAGAGCGCGCGGGCAACCATCGTCGGTACGCGCACTTACGGGAAGGGAACGGTGCAGTCGGTGTCATCTTTGTCCGATGGGTCCGGACTGGCGGTGACTGTCTCGCGCTACTTCCCGCCGAGCGGTCTTAATATCAGCCGCCAGGGTATCGAGCCCGATATCGTTACCGAGCTCAGCCAAGAAGATCGCCGCCGCCTGATTGCCGACCCCGATGCGCGAGCTACCACCGGTCGCGATCCACAGTATGCGAGTGCAATCTCCGTACTCGTTGGCGATCCTGTAACGCGCCTGACGCGCTCGGCAGCAACGCCCATCCCCACTCGCTAAGGATGCCATCAACCTGTCAATAAACCTGGTAACGTTAGGTCAGAGAAGGGATCGCGCGATCGCCTCTCTGACCTGCATTTTTGTGGTGCGAACCGCGTGGCTGAGTGAATATCGCGTCATTCTTTAGGGCTGTCTTGTAGGGCTATTTAGAGTAGGCGAGCAAACAGGAGAATCCCGTCGTGGTTTGAGGTCGGCACATAAGACCGATTATCTCGATCGTCAAGAGGTGTTTCGGACGCATCAGGAAAAATTGCTAGCATCGGAAACCTTCAACTTTGACAGCCCCTTGCTTCCCGAGTTGTACCCGCAAGCAGGTAATCCTTGTCCCCACCCAGGTTTCAGGTTTCACTCGGTGCCTGCCACCGTTCTCCCTTGCTGACCATCGCATTAAGAATTTTTTATCAGCTTGTGCATGCTGGCTGATGGCGCCACCTTCGTTGGTTTTCCACCCAGCCTCTGACGTTCGCAGAAGGCTCGGAGTACCGGGTTAAAACGTTTTCCGATCGGTGCTCCTACCTTTACCATATTCCACTCCCCTTTTTTTCAACTTGGCATAAGTTCAAGCACTCTAACTCTAGATCGCAGAATCACATATTCGGTTATGGCACAGAAATCTTTGTGCGTTTGCCCTAGCCTGGATTATTCATGAACTCTTATGCGGAGACCCTAAATCTTTTGCCGTGAAAGGCTTGCAGACTTTTTCGCTGTATGCAGTGCGTTTCTATACACGTAAATGGAGCGTAGTCAGAGCAAGAGTTTGAGGCTTCGTCAAATTCTTCGTCAATAATCCAAGCTAGGAGTCGATAGGTAAGGTTGACAATATTCGCACCCGACCGATACCTTGACGGGAGTGCCAAACTGGGAATCGTTTGGATGCGGTTGAATATGAGTTGGGGACGTGCATGGTCGAAACATTATCGAAAATACTTTCTCTGTTCGATCGACGCGAACGGGTGAAGTTACTAGGGCTACTAGGACTCGTTCTGATTGGGGTTGGATTTGAAACTCTCGGCGTCGGGACCATCTACCCATTTATCGCCGCGCTGGATCATCCGAGCGGTATCGGCGATCGACCCATAATCGGCGGACTCTATCGACAGCTCGGTTCCCCGGACCCCAAGTATTTCTTGGTCGGGATGGGTTCTGTTCTGATCGGCATCTACATATTCAAGAACATCTACTTAGCCTGGGTGTACCTGTTACAGAATCGCTTTGTATACCGCAAGTGCGCGAACTATACCTGCTTGCTATTTCAGAAATACATTCATAGTCCCTACTGGCTCCATATCCAGCGTAATCCGGCACAACTGCTGCGCAATCTCACAGCAGAAGCTACTCTGACAGCAGGAGCCATGAAACAGATACTAATACTTGCAACCGAGATATCTGTGGCAGCTGTCATTGCCTGTTTACTGGTTATCGTGCAGCCGGTGGCGACGTTCGCAGCTGTGGTAGTTCTGGCAACCGTAACTGGAGGGATATACGCCATTGTGCGCGGGCGTTTCAGCAGTCTGGGTAAGAAGCGGCAGTACCATGCCGGGCAGCTATATCAGCATGCCAATCAAGGCTTTGGCGCGCTCAAAGATATCAAGGTCCTGAGCTGCGAGTCTTTTTTTATTGAGCGCTTCTCTACACACCAGCGAGCTATCTGCGAGATACTGCGCTGGCAGAAAACCATCAGCCAGTTCCCGCGCCTTTCCGTCGAGACTGCTGCAGTGACGGGGTTGTTAGCAGTCATTATGGTGATGATCTTGCAGGGGAGTAACTCGGCTAACATGTTGCCGACCCTCTCGGTTTTCGCTGCTGCAGCGTTTCGGTTTATGCCGTCGTTCAATCGAATTGTCAACGCGCTCAATCAATTGCGCTTCAGTGCTCACGCAGTTGATGTCATTCATTATGAGCTGCAAACGTTGCCTACCACCCTTCAGGCTTCCAACCCGGAGGTATTACCACCCATACAGGTAGGTATCGAATTGCACGAGGTGGGATTTCGCTATCCTGGAGTCAACACAGATGCGATCGCGGACATTTCCCTGACGATTCCTTGCGGGCAGTCGGTAGGCTTTGTCGGCGCGTCGGGTGCGGGCAAAACGACCATAGTCGATCTCTTACTTGGGTTATTTGAGCCTACCCAAGGTCAAGTATTGGTAGACGGAAACGATATTCGCGATCGCGTGCGGTCTTGGCGCGAACAGATTGGCTACGTTCCCCAAGCAATTTACCTCAGCGATGATACATTGCGCGCCAATATCGCGTTCGGGGAACTACCCGAGAATATCGACGAAGAAAAAGTGCACCTTGCTGTGAAGTCTGCTCAGCTAGACAAATTCGTCAGCGATTTACCGGACGGGCTCGACACCGTCGTTGGCGATCGCGGCGTGCGACTGTCGGGTGGGCAGCGACAGCGTATCGGCATCGCACGCGCTCTTTATCGCGACCCGCAAGTGTTAGTGTTGGACGAAGCAACGGCAGCTTTGGACAATCAAACCGAAGCCAGCGTGATGGAAGCAGTCGAGCAGCTGAGGGGCGAGCGCACGATTGTCGTCATCGCCCATCGCCTGAGCACTGTTAAGCGTTGCGATCGACTGTATTTCCTTGCTGGCGGGCGTATTGTTGATTGCGGCACCTATACCGAGCTGTGCCAGCGTAATGAGCAGTTTCAGACACTCGCGCAGTTGAGCGGGGTAGGAGGAGGGGAATGAAGCGCCGTGTCGTGTTCGTCATTGGAACTGCGCATTCGGGTTCTACGCTGTTGAGCTTGCTTTTGGGATCGCATCCAGACTGCTGGGGAGTTGGCGAGCTCAACCAGCTACAAAATTACTATCATTTGGGCACGCCGGGCGCAATTGCACAGGCAGCGATCGGTCGCAGCCGCGCCCGCGGGTTAAAGATTTGCGTGGTTTGTGAAAAAGGAACCTGCCCGCTTTGGGACGCGGCGATCGCGCCCGATACGTTCTCGCTGGACCGGCTGTCATTGGCACTGGCCGAACTGGGGGAGGGCGGGTACTTAGCACGTGGGTTGCAAAACCTACAAAACCTACTCCGCCAGCGCTTCGGTGCCTACACGTATTTGCTTGATACCTCGGGGAAGGCGGCGCTGATCGATTCGAGCAAGAGCTTGAGCTGGGTTCGCAACCAACTAAGCGCTCCGGAGTTTCGCAGCGGTCGCCTTGACTGGTATGTTGTCTATCTCGCCCGCGACGGCCGCGCGATTGTCAACTCAGCGCTCCGCAAACGTCCCGAGCTAGGAATCGAACGGGCTAGCCACCGCTGGCAACAGCAGGTGGCAGGACTCGAAAAGTTTTTGGCCGAGTTACCTCCGGAGCGCTACCACCAGCTGAGCTACGAGGACCTATCAACGGCAACTCCCGAGACTCTAGCCGACTTATGTACCCATCTTGGGTTGGATTTCAACCCTGCGATGCTGGTATATTGGCAGGCCGATCACCACCCAATCGGTGGCAATATCGGCGCGCACAGTCTGATTCTCAAGGCAGGCAGGCGCGATGTCTGGAAACCTGGCTTGGGAACGCAAACTTCCAGAGGACAAGAGTTCTTGCAGAGGAAGTGGAAATTTTACGAAGATACCGGTTTCGCTGTAAAGGTTGATTTGCGCTGGCAAGACGAACTCACTGCAGAAGAGCTTGCCTGTTTTGAAGCGATCGCCGGTGCTACAAACGCAGCTTATCGATACGATCCCTAGTACCTTGACTTCCTCGAAAAAAGGGCAGCGTCGTTAAGGCAGGATGAAAGCTCGTCGAAACTGTCTTCTTAAACCTGGGAATGAACAGTTTGTGCCAAAATCATATTTGAAACAACGCTTGGACGTGTTACTTGTGGAGCGGGGGTTATGTGCCTCTCGTCAGCAGGCACAGCGGGCGATCCGGGCAGGCGAGGTACGGGTAGATCGCGCTCTAGTCGATAAGCCCGGCACGGAAGTGGCGGTAGCAGCAGCAATCGAACTCCACCAGAAACCGCCTTATGTCTCGCGCGGTGGAGAGAAGCTGGCGAAGGCCCTCAATACTTTCGCGATCTCGCCCGACGATCGTGTCTGTCTTGACGGCGGCATCTCTACAGGTGGCTTTACCGATTGCTTGCTTCAGGCAGGGGCCAGGCGAGTTTACGGCATTGATGTCGGTTACGGGCAAGTTGCCTGGAGCTTGCGACAGGATCCTCGCGTCGTTCTTAAGGAACGCACGAACTTGCGCAATCTCCAGCCCAAGTCACTTTATTGCAACGGCGACCCGCGTCCGGATCTGGGCGTCGCAGATTTGTCCTTCATCTCGCTGACCAAGGTCTTGTCGCCAATATGGGCACTGCTGGTGCCGCCTCGTGAATTACTGGCATTGGTTAAGCCGCAGTTTGAGGTAGGCAAAGACCGTATTGGCAAAAAAGGCGTTGTTCGCGATCTAGGCGATCGCGCCCAGGCAATTTGGCAGGTGCTTGAAGCAGCTCGCGCTTGCGGTTGGCACGGGAGCGGGCTGACTCATTCACCTCTCACCGGTCCGGCAGGCAATATTGAATTCTTGTTACACCTTAAAACAACAGACCCAGAGCAACTTGGGAACTTTGATACTTTGCGTACAGTGGTCCTAGAGGCCGAAATGGACTTGAGACGATAGTGAGTTCGTTGCCGCTAGCGTATACGTTTAGAGCAAAGGCTCTTCCCGCAACACATCAGGTACCCAAGATTTACCTCAGCTCGGGTCTTCAACTTGCGTTTCCTTGGCGCGCTGAAGTTCTTCTCGAGAAATTGAACGTCGCCGTTCGCGAAGGGTTCTTGCAGGCCGATCTTCGGCTCCGCCAACGTGAGTTGTTCGCCGTCCCGAACCCACCAGCGTTCGCTTGCGTCCGGGATTCTCCTGAGGCTTCGTCCAAATCTGAATTTGCGGACCTGAGCTGGCTAAACGTACGATCATACCGTTGATAACTGGTGCTCGGCTAACGCGCTTGCCCTGAGTAAACGTTCCATTTGAGCCAACATTAACCAGCTCCCACTCCAAACCCTTGCGGCGCAACTCCACATGATGGCGTGAAACCACGGCGCTGAAGAGCGTTACCTCATTACGCCGCGACCGTCCGATGCGAATCAGGGGTTGAGGCTCGAACGTCCACGTCTGGACCGGTACGGACTGAAGCGGGTGCAACAAGGTCAAAGTGATCATAAAGGGTGCAACTCGCAAGGACTCGCCGGTCGGGTGTTGGTCTCGTTCTGCTTCAACAATGCCGCCCAAAGAGAAAGGGGATTGCCCTGACGTGCCGGACTCGGCAGCCCGACCATACCGTCAGTAGTGGGCGATGCCCCCGGACTGCCGACTCTGGGTAGATTTGAGGCAAAAACTAGCATTTCTGGAATACTCCTTATTGTTACCGATCGCCGACCCGCTTGTCCTGCACTTTCATGCAAAACACAGCTTATCTGCGATCGCAAACACAGGATTTTAAGCTCCAAAAAGAAATATGAAAAGAGCCGACAAAAGAATCCTCTGCTTGCCAAGTGAAGCAGAGGAAGAAACAGTGCAAAGTCAGCTAGCCCTCATCCACTTCCGTGGAGCCAACCGCGCGCAGACGCGAGTCTAGAGAATACCCGCGTTAGCCAAACCGAGGATCGCGCCAGCGCCAAGAATATGGCCGAAGCTGGTAACAGCAAGCAGCTCGGGCACGCCGAACTTCTCGAGGAGGGCGGGCTTAGGTCCCGGTAACTCCGGTCCGACGCCTTTTTGCTGGATAGCAAACCGGCCAATAGCAAAGGCTAAAAGGTTGCAAGCGATCATGACGATGGCAACCGAACTACTCCACTCAGCTGTATGAGAAACGGCCGCAGCAAGGATCGATAGTTGGGCAGTTAACACGAAGGGGTCTCCTCAAAAGTTGTTATGGTTTTGCTAACGCCCTAGATTCTATCGGCGTTGAACTTTGCAAACGTCAGTACGTTTAAAGAATTCACAATTGTCGTATAGATTTGCAACATTTGTTGCGGTGGACCTTGCGTGTCAAAATCTGTGGAATAACCCAACCCGAACAGGGGCGAGCGATTGCCGACCTCGGTGCGAGCGACCTCGGATTCATTTGCGTGCCCTCATCTCCCCGCTACGTGACGGTATCGCAGCTAGCCGCGATCGGTACCCAGTTGCCGGCTGGCGTCCGACGGGTGGGTGTGTTTGCCAACTCAACAGCTGACCAGATCTCTACAACGGTAAGGGCGGCGGGGTTGACTGCCGTGCAGCTCCACGGACGCGAATCCCCAGCTGACTGCCAGCATGTGCGCGCCTGCTTGCCAGACATCGAGCTGATCAAAGCGCTGCGGGTGCGATCGCCTCAGACGCTGGAGCAGGCCCAAACTTACGCAGGGGCGGCCGATACACTGCTGCTCGATGCCTATCATCCGCAACAACTCGGCGGTACGGGTCAGACGCTCGATTGGGAAACGCTTGCCCAATTTCGGTCGCCACTCTCGTGGTTGTTGGCAGGGGGTCTCAACCCCGACAACATTGCGGACGCCCTGCGCGCACTGTGCCCGGATGGGATCGACCTGTCGAGCGGCGTGGAGATCGAGCCGGGTATTAAGGACCTTAAGCGCGTAGAGTTGCTATTCGCACGGTTGCAAGCAGTGTCTGCCGAGCGCCCCCCATCCGTACCTTGTCGCGGTGCAATCGTTAAAGAGCAAATGATATCGCGGCGAGCACTGCCAACTTAACGCTCGATAAGGATCGCAGCGGGCAATACGAGAGTTGGAGCCGAGCTCAGGTTGGGGTTGCTCGACTGCGGAGTTCGGCCAGTAAGGCGGTGACGCGATCGCGAATTTCGTCGCGAACGCGCGGGAAAATCTCCGGCTGCTCGGCCGGATCGTCTAGCTGCCAGTCCGCGAAGACCGGGCGCGTCACCCAGGCGGGCGGTAAGTTGACTCCGCAGCCACACAACGAAATAACTGCATAGAAGTCCTCAGCTTGAAAGTCACCAAGCGCTTTGGAACGCTGGTGGCTGATATCGATACCCACCTCTTTCATGGCCGCGATCGCCTCGGGGCGGACTTGGCTGGCTTCCAATCCCGAGCTCGCGATCCCGAACTCGCCGTCGGACAGCGCGTTGGCAAATCCCTCTGCCATTTGCGATCGCGCCGAATTTTTCTTGCACACGAACATCACGCGCTGCATTGAATTTCTCCCGCTTTTCCGTCTGTTTTTCCCAAAACAACTATCGCGTTGCAACTTTTGAAGCTACTGTAAAGGATGCGCGCAACGCGGGTCGCGCAACGTGGCGCGATCTGGATCGCGAGGGAACCATGCTGCCGTTCGCTTGCATACTTCAACAAGCATTAACATTACCGGCACTTCGATCAAAACGCCGACAACAGTTGCTAACGCTGCACCTGAGTTCAGCCCGAAAAGAACGACAGCCGTTGCAATGGCAACCTCGAAATGGTTGCTCGCTCCAATCAACGCCGCTGGGGCAGCATCTTCGTAGGTCAGGCCGAGCTTCTGAGCGGCAACGTAGGTAATGAGGAAGATGAAATTGGTTTGCAGAAACAGAGGGACTGCAATTAGCAAAATGTGGAGGGGGCTGCGGACAATCACTTCACCCTTCAATGCGAACAAGAGCACTAACGTAGTCAGCAATGCAACGACAGCAACCGGACCCAGGCGCTTGAGAAATTGGTTCTCAAACCAGTCCCGGCCTTTATTACGGAGGATCCAATGACGGCTATAGACCCCTGCCAACAGCGGTAGACCGACGTAAATCAGCACCGACAGTACAATTGTCTCCCACGGCACGGTCAAATTGTTGGCTGCCAGCAACCAGCGTCCAAGCGGTGCGTAGAGAAACAACATTGCCAGGGAGTTGATTGCAACCATAACCAAGGTGTGTCCTTGATTGCTGTAAGACAAATATCCCCACATCAAGACCATTGCCGTACAGGGGGCAATTCCAAGCAAGATTGCCCCAGCGATGTACGAATTTGCAATTACAACTTCAGTACCGCGAATGAGTTCCGTGCCCGTCAGTAGCGGGCGAAACAACCATCCGATAAAAAACTGTGCAAAGGCAACCATCGTAAATGGCTTGATCAGCCAATTTACAACAAGTGTTAGTATTACAGGCTTGGGCGCGTGCGCTGCTTGCCTTGCTTGTCCGAAATCGATCTTAACCATGATGGGATACATCATGAAAAACAAGCAGATCGCGATCGGAATCGACACTTGATAAATGCTGATTTGGTCTAGCGCGATCGCTACAGCTGGAAACAAACGCCCCAGACCAATTCCGACAAATATGCATAGCACTACCCAAACCGTGAGATAGCGCTCGAAGAAATTCAGACGGCTGCCGGCCTTTAAGACTGGCGAGCTCGTTTCTGATGTATTTACACTCAAGATTCCTTCACTCCATGAATCGATCGGACTAAAACTCTGCACGTCTTCGTTGCAATTCGGGAATGGTCAAATCGAACTGTGACCGACCCCCAAAGACCGTCCCTACTTCGTTGTTGTGAAAAGTGACTTCGTTGATATGGTACGACTCATCGGTTAAGGCAATGTAGCCCACCGTAGGGATAACGAAGGAAGCATTTTCCATGTAAAACTTCACGAATTCCCTTAGAGAGGGATTGTTCTGAGCTGATTCGGCATTGACGTAGATAAACAGCGGGCGGGCCAAGGGGCGATATTGTGCTGCATGAACCGTTTCGGGGGACGGCAAGATCGGTCCGCTACCGTTGTCGATCGCAATGGCTTTGAGTCCGTCCGAATTCGCTTCGTAGTAAGCCATGCCAAAGTAGCCGAGTGCATTTGGATCTTGACTGACGCCCTGTACGAGGATTTCATCATCTTCGGCCGCTAAGTAGTCATCTCGGCTTGCCCCCGCAGTGCCAACGATCGCCTCAGTGAAGTAGTCGAAAGTTCCAGAATCTCGTCCCGGTGCGTAAAGGTTTAGGGGGCGATCGGGATACTCAACGCTCACTTGGTTCCAGCGTTTAACCGTCCCTTTGGCTGCGGGTTCCCAAATCGCCTTCAACTCTCGTACGGTAATGCTGTCGAGCCAATCGTTTTTCACGTTAGCCACCACTGTTAGCGCATCAAAAGCAATTGGCAGCTCGATGTATGCAATACCTGCTTCGCGGCACGCATCCATTTCTTCCACAGAAATTGGGCGCGAGGCGTTGCTGATGTCAGTGTTGCCAGCGCAAAACTGCTCGAACCCACCTCCCGTGCCGGAAACATTGACAGCGATCGCGGTAGAGATTCGATCGTCGACTAGAAATGCATCGACAACAGCTTGGGTAATAGGATGAACGGTGCTCGATCCGTCAATGCGAATACTTGCTCTCTCGGGTTCGTCGGGCGCGCAGGCAGTTAAGGCAAGTGCAGCCCCCAGAACAGCAGCAATCGTACTAACAAATGTAGATGTGTCGGCATAACGACCGTTCATTTAAATGCTCTCCCTCAATGGCAACAAGTTAAATTAAGGCATCCAACAGCCGCCAATGCAGACCCAGTGTTGGTTGTTTTCGCTACAAGGATTGACTATTTTTTGCTTGTAGTAAGGTGCAGGGGTAGCTCTTGCGGTTGATGAAGAAGTTGGGGAGCTGCTTCCAAAACGACCCGTCTTGCAATGACAGCCAATTGGGACTTCCATTTTGAAGATCGTACCGAACCACTATGTCCTCGCAATATTTTGTCTTTGCCATATTTATGATGTCGGTTGATGTCAGCTCGAGCCACAAATAATGGCGGTCGAGCACTGGTTTCGAGTCAGAGCTTAAACGAACTCTAGCTTTCAACAACACGAGCGACTGCGATGCAAGCCCGGATTGCTGACAAACGCAGTCACTACCGTCCGAAACCGCTCGATCGCCGCGGGATCGACACAGTAGCAGACGCGCGGACCGTCGACTTCACCTCGAATGAGCCCGACTTGCTTGAGTACCCGCAAGTGCTCGGACACCGTGGATTGGGCGAGTCCGACAACCTGCACGACATCGCCACAGATACAAGGGCTTCCCATTAACAAGCGTAGAATTTGCACCCGGGCTGGATGTCCCAGCGCTTTACATAGCTCAGCCAGTTCCTTATCGGTCGCAACGTCGGTTGCGCGCTCGACAGCTCTTTCCTCGGGATAACCATCGATGGCAGCGTGTGCGGCAGTTGCGTGGGATAAAATCACAAGCTTCATCGTTAATCGACGATTATAGATTACCATGCGCGACGGGCATAGCGTCAAGGACGGCACCGCCGCTGCCTGCAAAACGGCAAGAAACTGCCACAATAGCGATCGAGCCGCATGCGGCGGACGTTTGGCAGGGGGAGATCGCGCGATCGCCTGCGCAGGTCGCCTCCTCTGAGAGTTCGCGAACGATTCCCCAACGCCCGAGTCGTAATGCGGACGGACTCCTAAGTTAGATGGAATTGGGGTGGATCTGGTCTATGAGCATCATCGCGCGGCTGCAGCACATCATCGTAGTAGGGATCGCGGTTGCGATTTTGACTTTCGGTATTGAGGGGAACGCCCGTGCGGACGCGATCGCCCTCAACTCGTCGACCTTGCCGGTGGGCAGTAGTTTTGTGAGCGATGCTGTCGAAGCGGTCGGTCCAGCCGTAGTGCGCATCGACACCGAAGCCACGATCGAGCAATCCAACCCGTTTGCAGAAGACCCTTTTTTTCGGCAGTTTTTCGGTGAGGACTTTTTTCCAGCCCTGCCGCAAGAGCGGACTGTTCGCGGTCAAGGATCCGGGTTCATTGTCGATCGCAGCGGCATCGTCTTGACTAACGCACACGTCGTCAGCAATACGGATCGCGTGGTCGTTACCTTAAGGGACGGGCGGCGTTATGAGGGAACGGTTTGTGGTAGCGACCCGTTAACCGATCTAGCAGTTGTAGACATCGACGATGGCGATGACTTGCCCGTGGTCGCACTCGGCGACTCCGACCTCGTCCGCGTTGGGGACTGGGCGATCGCGGTGGGCAACCCGCTCGGTTTGGACAACACAGTCACCCTGGGGATAATCAGCACGCTGGAGCGCTCGAGCGCGAAAGTCGGTATTCCCGACAAACGCTTGGATTTTCTCCAAACGGATGCCGCTATCAACCCGGGCAACTCCGGCGGACCGCTCCTCAACGGCCGCGGGGAAGTCATCGGTATCAATACTGCTATCCGCGCTGACGCTAACGGGATCGGCTTTGCCATTCCGGTCAACAAAGCCAAAGAAATCTATCCAACGCTCGCGCGCGGCGAGCAAATCGACCATCCCTACATCGGCATTCGCCTGATGACCCTGACACCAGCTTACGCTGCCCGGGTCAACAGCGATCCGAACTCGACAATTGTGCTGCCAGAAACCAATGGTGTGCTTGTGCTGGCAGTGGAGCGTGGGACGCCCTCCGAGCAGGCAGGATTGCGGCGCGGCGACGCAATTGTCGCGGTCGACGGTGAGGCAATCGCGTCGGCGGAGCAGTTGCAGCGGCAGATAGAGAACAGCAAGATCGGTCGGGCAATTGAGCTCAAGGTTCTGCGCGGCGAGATGGAACGCCTGCTGTCGGTTAAACCGATGCAGATGCCAATGTCCTAGGCGCTGTTAAACGTTTTCAGTTACTCGATTCGGGCAGCGTTCGAACGGACAATTCAGATGCTATTGGCAGTGCAATTTCTGGCAATGCCCGCAGAACTACGAAATCCTTCGAACGCCGATAAGTTGTGGTCAGGCGTGGTGGTTGAGGTAAGGACCTTTCCTCGCGCTGCCCTGCATACCCCATCTAGAATTGAACGCTTGGCGTTATTTTTAATCAAGCCAAACCATTGTGATTTTTTTGCGATCTGAAAGTTGAGCTTTACCGCTGGCAATTCTCAACAGGGCAAGTTCACCCAAAACGACATTGAGTTTAACCCCCCTTTTTGTGCGGTCATCTTAGGTGGGATAGAAAACGGTCACTCCGAAAAATTGCCGGATTATGTCGTACCTGCGGCTGAAATGCTCATGATGCCAGCAGACCTTTGGTCTTGAGCGAATTAATTGAGGTGCACAAACGTTAGATCTTGGTCTCGCACTGCAGCAACAGTAAGCGGTCAGGCAGGCAAGTGCTTGCAAAATCGGCGAGTTCGCGACTGAACTTGAGGAGAAAAAAAACGAACGCGCCCTCAGGCTGCTAGCTTTGAATTGCCCTTGGCTTTCGCTTCGGGATTCCCTTGCCAGCAAGCAACGGTGGAGTTGCAAAAGTGTTAAGGTTGCTGCTGCTTCGAGCTTGTCACGAACTGGCAAGGATTTTGTACCCTGCAAAATCATCGGTCGGGTAGCTGTCAAATTTAACCATAGAACTGTGAGCCATGAGTGCCGCCTCGAGTCGGGAACTCTTCAGCCATGCGCCCGAACAGGTGTAAGCTATGAGCGAGTCACACAACTTGTGCGATCTGAATCGATTGTGGAGCGAACTTCTGAATTTGTGAACTCCTCACGAAAAAAATTAGCTAATTGTACGATTTGACTGTGACTGGCAGTGGGTGCCCCCCCTGTCTATTGGGGCAGGCTCCCTGAAACGAAACTATGTTGGGTTCTGCCAAACCAGGACTGCATTATCCCGACATCTATCAAACAGGCGTATCTATTCAAGTAAACCCAAATTAATGGAGGCGGCGATCGTGTCCGAAGCTAAAAATGTTCTCGGCGAGTCCCTAGCTCCTTGCTGTACCGATCCGATGACTGGGTACTTTCGCACCGGCACCTGCGACACGGGAGCGGGCGACTTCGGAGCTCACGTGGTATGTGCACAAGTAACTGAAGAGTTTCTGGAATTCACAAAAATGCGTGGGAACGATCTCAGCACTCCCCAGCCAGGGTTTGGCTTTCCCGGACTGAAGCCGGGCGATCGCTGGTGCCTTTGCGCCGCACGTTGGCAGGAAGCTGTCGATGCCGGTGTGGCTCCGCCCGTGGTACTGGCAGCCACGCATGTAACTGCACTGGAGTTTGTTTCCCATCGCGAGCTAGAGCTTCACGCAATCGACAAAAAGGATTAGTTTATGCACCTGGCGATGAGGTAAGGCAATCCTACTGATTAGCCCAGGCTATCCTGCCATCCGTTTTCCAACCATCGACTTACGAGCTATCGCAGTTAAGGAACTGCTTCAATCATTTCAAGCCTAAAACGACTCTGCATCGAGACTTCCATTCTGAAAGTTGTCTAGACGCCGTCTTCCTTTTCTATAGATTGCAGTCATGACGGGATCTAGATCGAGCATCTGAGGAGTCCTGAGTTGAGGATTGCCCCAAGAATCACCACGCAAAGCTCATAAAAAAAGCTAGGCAACCATTCGGCAGAAGAAGTTGACAGACGAGCCGCATGCACTCTCGAGTCCGGTTTGCGCCTCCTTTTGCAGGCATTTTGCAAGTAGGTGGTATACCCAATCCCTAGCCTGGAGTATTCATGAACTCTTATGCGGAGACCCTAAACCTATTGCCTTGCAAGGCTTGCAGACTTTTTCGCTCAATGACAGTACGTTTCTATACACGTAGATTGGAGCCTAGTCAGAGCAAGGGTTTGAGGCTTCGTAAAATCTTCGAGAATAATCCAGGCTAGGGGATATTTCGATTCTGATAGCGACCGTGCGAAAACATTCCCTTGCTTTGCAACCGGCCGTTCAGAGCCACCTTTAGGTGTAGCAGGCTGGAGACATCGCAGCTATTTGGCGATCGTCCAGAATGGAAAGTCCTGGCTGGGATTGATCGTCACGCCGTCAATGCCTTTGCGAGCAAACGCGTAATCTTTACTCTGCCACAATGGGATATATGGTACCTCTTCAGCCAAGATCGCTTGAATTTCGGCAAAAAGTTCTTGGCGCGCAACTGGATCTTGGCTCCCTCGCTGTTGCTCGATCAACTGATTGACGCGATCGCTATAGAAAAACGAGCCTTGCGATTGAGCAGCCCCTTCAATACAGCCGTCTGCGTCCGATCCGTTATTGCAGTAGAGAAATGGCTGCACGTAGTTGTCGGCGTCGAGAAAATCGGGATACCAATCGACTAAAAACGTCGGGTAGATGCCCTTCGAAATGTTGCTAAAGGCTGTCGCCGACTCGACACTGCGCGGCTCGAATTGCAACAGTCCGCTGAGTTCTCGGTCGGCATAGGCCTTGAGTGTTGTCGCAACCGAGCTGCGAATAGTCGAGCCTGATGGGTGCCAAACCTCAATTTGCACGGGATTCTTGGTTGAGAACCCTTCTGCTTCCAGCAGCGCGCGCGCGCGTTCGACGTCCCCGTCACCGTAAACTTCTTCGAACACCGGCTCGTAAGCAGGGAATGCGGAGGGTACGAGACTGTAAATCGGTTCGCCCAACCCTTGCAAGACGCGTTCGACGATCAGCGGTCGGTCCACAAGCGCCGCGATCGCTTGCCTTACTTCCTTGCGATCGAGTGGCGGTTGGTTGCGGTTCAGCACCATATAGTTCAACACCGTGCCAGGAGCTGCTATCGCCTGCCATTGCCCGGCATCTGCGCCGCTCAGCAGCGTAGCGATCTGACTGGCGTCAAAGGTTTGATAGGCAATGTCGACATCGCCGGTACGAAAGGCGTTAAATAGGTTTGCGGAGTTACTGGCGTAGATCTGGATATCCACGCCCTCATTAGCCGGGCGATCGCCCCAGTAATCGGGGAATGGCTCGAGACGAAGGGAGTCGCTAGCGAACTCGGCCAGTCGATAGGGTCCAGTTCCAACGAAGACATTGGGGGTGAACTCGCCCGCCCCGATTGTGTAAGCTTGCGGTGAAACCGCGCATGTGCCTGGAAATGCTAGGAGCGCCGGAAATGCAGCAAACGGTTGCGAAAGCTGCACGGTCAATTCGTATTCGCCAGTTGCTTCTACTGATTCGACGATATCAGCGAGCAGGAAAGCCGGCTTACCGCCGTTTTCGATAAATCGCTGCAGTGAAAAGGCCATTGCTGCCGCATTAAACGGTTCTCCGTCATGGAAAGTAACTCCTTCGCGTACGGAAATGACGTACGTTTTGCCGTCGGGGCTGATGGTGGGAAATTTTGTGGCAAGTTGCGGCTTGAGTTCGGTTGTCCCCAAATCGTAAGTGTAGAGGCTGTCACCGAGGTTGTAGAGTACTCCCAATCCAGCCAACTCGTAGATGTCCGCTGGGTCGAGAGTGCGCGGTTTAAGCGTCGTTCCAATCACGACGCGCTGGCTGGTTGCCGGATCCTCACTGCCGCTGCCATCTGTTTCGGTTGGCGGGCGATTGCAGCTGGCAGCGAGAACGGCGCACAAACAAAATAGACCGACGTATACAGTGAATCGGCGCAGAAGGGCAGAAGACAATCCGGTCATAGCTTTCGCTTGCAGGATAGGGTTTTGGCAACAATTTCAAATGAACGGGTACGGAGCGGCCATTGCGTTCAGCCCCCGCATTGCCCGAGCAGATGCATTAATAGCAAACGGGCTTCACCGTGTGCAAGGGCTTGAAATATATATCATGTTCGATCGGTCGCGTGCTGAGGGAGTGTTGCGGTAACACTAGCGGCACCGGTCGCTAGGCTTGAGCAGTGAACCGTTCAAGATTGACCGGTACCCGGAGGAACGGGCAACTACTTAGCAAGCGTCAGTACTATTTTTGGTCCGAAAAAGTCGCTAGCGAAAATTCTGGTGCGGATTCGGGCAAGCTTAATTTGTAAGGGCAAGAAAGGGGGAGCAGACCGCGCTCGGGGCGTCGCGGCCGCCGAACTAGCTGCTGTCTCGTGCACTTGTTACTCTCACAACAGAGTTGCTCGGACAATACGCTAGAACACTCCCCCCCCCTCACTCTAGAACTTTTTACCCTGGATACGCAAAAAGGAGGGCTTCCCTTCTAGGGCAAACATATATAGATTTCTCTACCATGACCGGAATGAGTTTCAGCTTTCGAGAGTGCTTGAACGTCGCTCTCTGTTCTCAAACAGTCCAGAGCGACGTTCAACTTCATTTCGGAAGTCGAGCTGAGGTTGCGAGCATGCGTTAGCGCTAGCCCCCCTTCCCAGCGAGCCCCCTTAAGGTTGTGTAAAAGACGCTTAAAACATATAACGTAATACCAGGGCAATGAATTCAGCCTATTGGTGCGATTGAGTATGCTCCTCAACCCGGTTCGTTCTCTGAATATTGCAGCCAAGCGAGCGATCTACATCCTACTTATAATCCCCAGCCCGCGACGATCGGCTTGCAGAACGTACATTTAGCGCAACTCAGTCAGACTTTTTGCTGCAAATCGTGCGTATTGGTATTTCTTGTGATTCAGCCTACAGCTTGGCTAGTTGGTGACATCCTCCCGACGCTGATGCTACGCATACAGCGTGGGCTTCCTCAGTGACTCTCAGCTACTGCTGAGACATTTCCTGAGAGATTAAGGGCTTGATGTCCCACAGCCCTATTGAGGATATTGATCGCC
>NZ_ASSJ01000029.1 GCF_000473895.1 Rubidibacter lacunae KORDI 51-2
CCCTAATTACGCTGAAGGCAATCGCGCCAGTACCCGTTGCCCACCACTCCTGACCGTACCAGTTCAGCTGGGCAGCGTCTTTGATGTGGAAAGAGCCGATCGTGTCAAGGGAATGGGGGGTTTTGCCTACTAGGTAGGGCAATACGGCAGTGGGTGAGAACAAGGGCAGCCAGTCAAACGGGCTGTCCGTCAAATAACTTGAAGCATGGAAAAGTGAGGCGATTGCGAGGAAAAATATCACGATCGTGCTCCCTGCCCAAGCACGGAAATGACTGCCGAGCTGGCCCGATAACCCCAGCAGCAGCGCGCCGGTGAAGAAAAAGGCAAAGGCCACGATGGTAGTGGCATAGAAGCCAAGAATCGATAGCAGCGGAATCCGCGCGGCGAGTCCGGCATAGAGATGCAGGGGTAGCGAGAGCAACAAGCATGCATAGAGTCCGGCAGGCACGCCGAGCAGCTTGCCGATGAAGAAGCCGGTTGCCGACTGCGGGCTCAGTCGCACCAAGTCCAACGTGCCGCGTCGCTCTTCGCGGGCGATGTCGTTCACGATCGCGTAAACGCCGATCCCGATCGCAGCGATTGAACCGATGACACAGCCAGCGACGAACAGGTCAAGCCACCAGAGCTCGTAATTCGTCACGAAATTCCCTGCGGCGTCCAGGCAATGATCTGGGTGCTGAGGTACTATGTGTGCTTTAAGATTTATCGGCCGGCAGTACCGGTTAATACTTCCTGCATATCCCGGCCGGTAGGTGATTAGCAAGTTCTCACCGTACAGATAGAACAATATCTGAACGACTAGCGAGGATGCAGCGGCAAATACAAGGTGACGCGATCGCAAGTGCGTTTGCAGCTCCCTCAGTAGTTGTGGGTTCCAGTCTCCAAGCCGAGATGAGAGTGTCGACAACATGGCTTTGCCTGTGGGATGGTTTCGGGGGACGATCGCGGTCGGAACAGGGGGTGGCGGTGCAAAATGTACGCGTGGCGGCTGCGCGCTAGGACGCCTGTTGGTGGTCGAGGGCATGGAAAATGGTTTCGAGGTCGTCCGGCGTGCAGCGAAACTCCGTCACGGGAATGTTGGCAGTAACGAGCGCGCGCAGTAAAGCTGCAGCATCCTCTTCTGATCCGTTGAAGCGAGCGCGGAGCTGCCCGGACGTGGGTCCGGTCCCAGCTCTCGATTGAGAGACGACCTCCAGTTCCCCGACTTGCGGGGCGTTGCGCAGTTCCCCTGTCAGCGCCTCAAGTGCGCCGGGGGCGGAGACATACAACCAGCGACTGCCAAGGCGATCGTGCAGGACGCTGAGGGGCGCGCTTTCGACGAGATAGCCCAGTTCCATGATGCCGATCGCGGTGCAGATTTGGGCGAGGTCGCTGAGGATATGGGAGGAGATGAGCACTGTCATGCCTGCCTCGCGGAGCGTGCCGATAATGTCGCGAAACTGCAGGCGCGCGCGAGGATCGAGCCCGGAGACCGGCTCGTCCAATAACAACAGAAGTGGTTCGTGAACTAGGGTGCGGGCCAGACCGAGACGCTGCTTCATCCCGCGCGAGAGCGTGGCGATCGCGCTGTGGCGTTTGGTTGTCAGTTGTACCAGCTCCAGTACCTCCTGCACGCGCCGCCGCCGCTTAGGCTGGCGCAGGTTGTAAAGCCGTGCGAAGTAGTCGAGGTACTCGACAACAGTCATCTCGTCGTAGAGCGGGAAATCGTCAGCTAAATAGCCTAGATACTGCCTAAGGGGATTGCCGCGCGCGTCACACCAGAAGCGCCGACCGTGCAGGTGGATTTCGCCCGCAGTCGGCAGCTCCATGCCAGCAAGGAGGCGCAGCAGCGTCGTCTTGCCCGCACCATTGGGGCCGACCAGACCGTACACCTCCCCAGACGCGATCTGCAGGTCCACCTCGCAAACCGCGACGTGGCGATCGAATTGCTTGGTCAGAGCGCGAGTTGCGATCGCCAGTGTGTCGGTCGCCATGACAGTTGTCATGACCAATTCCTAATATCGATGGACGGTAAAGACACCAACAGCCTAGCCCGAAGAGCTGTCTTTTTCCACGAAGCCATTTCCAGAAATTCTACATCGGCACAATCGTACCAATGTGGGAGCGCCAACCCCACGGCATTATAAGAACGGTTTCCATTTTGCTCGACCAAAAACATCCACTCCCTTCGACGATTATTGTTGGGAGGGCAGAGAGCCATTTCATGCAAAAACAGCCTGCAATGTGCTTAGAGGGTCGGCTGCAAGCCATCGCCAGAGCCCTTCCTTCAAGGACATTGCCATCACGTGCGACGACTGATGCAAGTTCGTTACCGAACGGTAACGCCGAGGGTAGCAACAAGGAAAGCCATTTTGTCGGCAGCTTCTTCTATGCGCTTGGTCGTCGGTTTGCCTGCACCGTGACCGGCTGTGGTTTCGATGCGGATCAGCACCGGGGCGTCACCGATATGGGCAGCTTGCAGAGCAGCAGCGTATTTAAAACTGTGAGCGGGTACCACGCGATCGTCGCGATCGGCCGTGGCAATCAGCGTGGCTGGGTAAGCTGTACCGGGTCGGAGATTGTGCAGTGGCGAATAAGCGTATAAAGCCTGGAATTCCTGCTCGTCCTCAGGCGAGCCGTAATCCGAGCTCCACGCCCAGCCGATGGTGAACTTGTGAAAGCGCAACATGTCCATGACCCCGACTGACGGCAGCGCCGCGCCGAACAAGTCCGGACGTTGGGTCATGCACGCGCCCACGAGCAGACCACCATTGCTGTCGCCCGCGATCGCGAGTTTGCGCGGATTTGTGTAGCGATAGGCTTGCAGCCATTCAGCCGCTGCGATGAAGTCGTCGAAGACGTTTTGTTTCTTGAGTTTCATCCCAGCTTGGTGCCAAGCTTCGCCGTACTCGCCGCCCCCGCGCAGGTTGGGTACGGCGTAGACGCCGCCGAGTTCCATCCACACGAGCCGACTAATGGCAAAGCTCGGTGTCAGCGAAACATTGAAACCGCCGTAGCCGTAGAGCAATGTGGGATTATTGCCGTCGAGCAGCAGTCCTTTTTTGTGGACGACGAACATCGGCACTTGCGTCCCGTCTTTGCTGCGATAGAACACTTGGCGCGTTTCGTAGTTGGCTGGGTTGAAGCCGACCTTCGGTTTGCGAAACTGGGTACTTGTAGCGGTCTTGAAGTCGTAGCGGTAGACCGTGGGTGGCGTTGTGAAGCTCGAGAACGTATAAAAGGTTTCGGTGTCCTTGCGCCTGCCGTCGAAGCCAGAGACAGAGCCGATCCCGGGGAGCAGGAGTTCGGACTGGAAACGACCGTCGATTGCGTAGATGCAGAGAGCCGAGCGCGCATCGCGCAAATAAGACGCCACGAAACAGTTGTCAAGTACTCTAACCCCTTGGAGCGTGTCGTCGGATTCGGGAATGAGTTCCGTCCAATCGGAAACCGCGGGTCGGTCGAGGTCGATCTCGATCAGGCGACCGCGCGGCGAGTCGCGGTCGGTTTGGAACCACAGGCGCGGACCGTCGTTACCGACAAACCTATAGCTGGCTTCGAACTCGGAGATCAATTCAATGATGTCAGCATTGGGTGCTTGCAGATCTTTGTAGAAGATCAGGTTGCGTGGATCGGTGCCCTGCACCACGGAGATAATCAGGTAGCGACCGTCTTCAGAAACCTTGATGCCGAACATCCATGCTTTTCGATCCGGACGCTCGTAAATGAGTTCGTCATCGGCTTGGTCCGCGCCGAGCTGATGGTAGTAAAGTTTCTGGAAATAGTTGACTTCCTGGAATTGCTTGCTCGCATCCGGCGCTTCATAACGGCTGTAGAAAAAACCCCGATTGTCCGTCGTCCAATGTGCCCCCGAAAATTTGATCCACTCCAGGCGATCGCCGCGATCCTCCCCGGTGCCTACATCACGCACGAACCATTCCTGCCAGTCCGAACCGGATTTCGACAGTCCGTACGCCAACAAGTTTCCGTCGTCGCTGACCGCCACCCCCGAGAGCGCCACCGTTCCATCTGCGGATAGGGTGTTGGGGTCGAGTAGGACGCGCGGCTCGCCGTCGAGGCGATCGAGCGCGTACAAGACGCTTTGATTCTGCAGTCCGTCGTTTTTGAAGTAGAAGTAGCGATCGCCTGCCTTGAAGGGCGCGCTGAATTTTTCGTAATTCCACAGTTCGGTCAGGCGCTGCCGCACCCTATCTCGTTTGGGAATGCCTGCGAGGAATTCAAACGTGACGTCGTTTTGTGCGGCTACCCAAGCCGCCGTTTCTTCGGATTCGAGATCCTCAAGCCAGCGATAGGGATCGCGGACAACAACCCCGTGATAAGTATCGACTTGCTCGACCGTTCGCGTAGGCGGATAGTTTGCATGCATGGGGGGTGGCGCTGGGGCAGCGTGGACGTGCCGTCTAGTCTAACCCGCTTATCCGACCGCACTACCGCCTGCCATCGCTAGCAACTCGGCGAACACGCGACCCGTGCGATCGCGATCGGGTTTATGGTTGCTGACACGACGGGCGATCGCGCTACCAAACTGCACGCCAATTATGTCGATCTGCAAGGGCGATCGAACCCAGGCAACAGTCAACCGATCGCCGGCACTAACACGGCGCTCTCCATTAACCGAGCCTCCTAGCTCGCATGCAGGAGCTGTGCGGTGGCGGTGGCGATCGCCCAATCTTCTTCCGTCTTGATGACGAGCACCCGCACGCGCGAATCGGGCGAGGCAATGTCGGCGTTGCGGGGCGATCGCGCATTGGCTTCTGGATCGAGCTTCAATCCCAAGAATCCGAACCCCTCGCAAGCAGCTGCTCGGACGTCCGGTGCGTGTTCGCCGACACCAGCTGAAAATACCAGTGCGTCCAGTCCGTCCAAACTTGCGAGCATTGAACCAATATTCCGCCGGATGCGGTGGATGTAAGTATCGAAAGCCAGTTGCGCTCGCACGTTGCCTTCCGCTTTCGTGCTGAGGATATGGCGCATGTCGCCGGAAATTCCCGAAACGCCCTTCAGCCCGGACTCGCGATTGAGCAGGCGATCGAGGTCGTCTGCGGACAAGCCGCGCGATCGCTGCAGGTGGATGAGAATGCCGGGATCGATCGAGCCCGAACGCGTCCCCATCATCAACCCATCCAGCGGCGTGAAGCCCATGGTCGTATCCACACCGCGACCGCCGCGCACGGCTGCCAGCGAACAGCCATTCCCCAGATGACAGGTAATCAGGCGTAATTCTTCGAGGGGTTTGTCCAGCAAACGTGCTGCCGTGCGCGCGCAATAGTCGTGGCTGATGCCGTGAAAACCATAGCGTCGAATGCCATCCTCGAACCACTCGTAGGGACCGGGGTACAGTGCTGCAGCCGTTGGCATCTCGGCGTGAAAGGCCGTATCGAATACCGCAACTTGGGGAACCTCTGGCAGCAATTGCTCTACGGTTTCGAACCCCTGTAGGTTGGCCGGGTTGTGAGACGGCGCCAGCGCGCTTAACTCCGCGATCGCTTGTTTGACCTCGGGGGTCACGCGCGTGGGTTGGCGGTAGGTAGCGCCGCCGTGGACGACGCGATGGCCGACGGCCGCGATCGCTCCGAGATCCGGCAGTAGGGGCGATGGACCCTCGCTGAGGGTCTCCAGCATTCGCTCCACGGCACCTCCGCGCGGGTCGCCGGGGAGGTCCTCAGTCGATTTTTCACCGTTCCGTTCGACCTCGAGGACCGCCCGTCCCGGTCGCTGCGACCAGTCGATCGCGGCTTCCCAGAGCGGGTCCAGCGGACGCCTAGGAGGTGTGCCCCCCAAGTCGTAGAGACAACTTTTCTGCGAGCTGGAGCCTGCATTCAGCACGAGAATTTTCATCAGTTGTTGCCCGACATGCGGGGAAGAGTCAGCAGCCGACCTCAGATTAGCTAGAGAGTTTCAAGATGCCCTGAAAGCTGCAGGTTTTTTCCAGATCTGGCAAGCTCGTACTAACCGGGCGCCAACGCGCCGTTCCCAAATGAGAGACCCGATGCGCCGGCTTCAAACAAGCCAAGCGCAGTGCACCCAGTTGCATTTAGGCCCGCTCGCCGACGGATTCCGGACGTGAACCCGATTGCGGCAAAGATGTGACGTCAATCTACACCAAGTGCCCCAGCTGTGCAAGCAACTGGGGCGACAGGCGATCACGGTACTCCTCGTTCGAGGTGCGTTTGCAATTCGGGTTATTTAGATACCCAGCAGCGGTCTAACTACCGGGTTTGCAGACGTTGTAATCTTGGTGCGATACAACAGCTTCAGGTGCGATCCCATTATCCTGCATGCGGCAGAGCAGGCGATAATCGCGCGTGACCGGAATACTGATAACGTGGCGATCGTGGCGCAGCCGCTTGCCGCGAAACTGTCGGTAATCTTGGCATTGCTTCAGGCGTTTGATAATATCGCGCGACTTAAGAACGACGCGTTTGGGCAACGATCTCAGATCGATCGGATCGTTGTCAAACGAAGCTTTCCATGCTTGGCGTTTCTGTTGCCTCTCGCTGAGCTGGCTCTGTTCCTGCTCGCAGCGATCGTAGGATTGCCCTAAGCCTTGATGAACGGAGGGAAACTGCTTCTTCTGTTTCGACATGGCGAGGAAACCTCTATTGGCTCGCACGGAACCATCAACCGCAGCAACTCGGCTCCGGCACCGCACGTTGTGGACGATGTTCTGTTTGCCTTATTTATGTGTCCAGGCACACCAGATTAGTGTTATCTAGAATACCAGATCTTACATTTTTTGCAACCTCTCCCCAAAGAGAGAGCGCCCGAGTCGGATCGTCGTTGCGCCGGCTTCGATTGCCAAGGGATAATCGCCCGACATCCCCATCGACAGCTCTGGCAGCGCAAGCCCAGAGTCGTTGCGGAGTTTGGCTGCCAGGTCGCGAACGTTGGCAAAGGCACTCACCACATCTGGGGCCGACAAGCCCAGTGGCAGGATCGTCATCAAGCCGGAGACATTGAGAGCGGGCAGCGCGACAATTTGCGGCCAGTCTCGAGATAATTCCGCAACCGACCATCCATACTTGTCGGGGTCCGGTAGCGGCTTGACTTGCAACAATACCCGCGGTCGCGCGCCCGTTTCGCCCGCGAGGCGATCGAGGCGATGGGCGAGTTTGAGGCTGTCACAACTGTGAATCCAAGCGAACCGCTCGATCGCTTTCTTCGCTTTATTGCCTTGTAAGTGACCGATGAAGTGCCAGCGAATATCTGGCAGATCCGCGAGAGCATCTTGCTTGTCGAGGGCTTCTTGCAGGCGGTTCTCGCCGAAGTCGCGCAAGCCGGCGTGATAAGCCTGGCGGACGAGTGACGCCGGGAATGTTTTAGTAACGGCAACGAGGCGGACGTGGGGTGGCAGGCGATCGCGAATGTTGAGGATATTGCTGGCTAAGGCTGCGGTTGCGGGGGTATCGGCAGAGTTGGCGGTTGGGTGCTCGGTCATAGCTCGATCGTCAATGGCATCTGGGGCTCCTGTGCCCGACTTTATCGCAGCCTTCTCGGCACGCGTTGCACGCGCTCTGGCGATCGGACCCGAGGTACAGGCATGCCAAGCTGCTCTTGACTGCTGGCGGCAGGGACTCGCTCGCGGTTAATGAAAGATCCGTTGGTAGACGGCATTCAATTCTTTGAAATCGTCCACTGCACCAATCCGCCGCAGCTTCCGCAGGCGATTTTCCACCAACAGCCGAGCTTCACCGCGCCCCCAGGGCTCGAAGCTCAAACCTGTTGTGCCGTTCTTCACCAGAAAAAACAAACGCTGGGCGTAGAGGGTCGTAAATATTTCCTGATTTTCTTCGACGAGGCAGACTCGATAAAGCAAACCAAACGTCGGATGATTGAGATAGGTTTCGTTGTTGTCCATCCAGCCCTGCTTGCGGAATTCCCCTGATTCGTGAGCTTATCCGACCATTGCTTGTGTCCGTCTGCACGGCCCGACCCCTCGACCTCGTCGGCGTGCGATCGCCCTTTCGCCGTTGCTACTTTCGACCCACTTAACTGCCAGGATAGGTCGATAATATCTCGATTCGGTCCTGCGCGCAGTTGGGTGCAAGACCCTCGGCGTGCGAATGTTGGTCAGTATCTACGCAACTGCAATTGCACGGACGATGCGATCGTAAAACTTAATTCCTTAAATCGCCCAACCCACCCACTGCTTCCACGTCCTGGGTTGTGCTGCAAGCCCTTGAATACCGCGCGATCGCAGCCACCTGAACTGCTCGGAAATCGGTTACCCTCGGAACTGAAACATTGGCACCCGCGCGTACCCCGCGATCGCCCGCCCGTGAGCGTTCACTATTTCGGCATTCGTCACCACGGTCCCGGTTCGGCACGCAGTCTTCGTCAGGCTCTGGACGCGCTGCAACCGGATGCGTTGCTTGTGGAAGGTCCGGCCGATGCCAGCGCGGCACTGAAACTCGCGGGCGACCCGGACCTGGAGCCGCCGGTGGCACTCCTTTTATATGCCCCGGACGGAGCGGACTCGGTGTACTATCCACTTGCCCGGTTTTCGCCAGAATGGCAAGCACTGCAGTATGCCAAAGACGCGGGAATTCCCGTGCAGTTGATGGATTTGCCACAGGCTCATCAATGTGCGCTGCGGCGAGAGTTGTTAGAGACACGCTCGACTGATGAGGATCCGCCCGATGCCCTTCTCGGCGAACAACTTGAGTTGACGGCAGCCGATGCGCCCGTGCCACCCGACCCTCAAATAACGGCGGCTTTGGACGCTTGGATGGATCTGCGCCGAGATCCCCTCTCGTGGCTGGCACACGCGGCCGGTTTCGGCGACGGCGAGCGTTGGTGGGAACACCTCGTCGAAGAACGCCAAGACGATGCGGATGTATTCGCAGCCATCCAAGCAGCCATGACCTTGCTGCGTGGGGAGGTCGAGCGCCAGCGACCGAGCGAAGTCGATGAGTGGATGGCAGCCGACCCCGCTCGCGCCTGGGAAGAACGCCGCGAAGCCCTTCGCGAGGCCTACATGCGTCAGACTATCCGCCGAACAGAAAAAGGAAGCGATCGGCTAGCCGTTGTCTGCGGGGCTTGGCACGTGCCGGCATTAGTGCAGCCGCGTGCGGTCAAGGACGACAAAGCTTTACTGCGGGGTCTGCCAAAAACCAAAGTCGAGGCAACGTGGATTCCCTGGACGTACCGGCGCTTAACGCTGGCTAGCGGTTACGGGGCGGGGATCGCATCGCCGGGTTGGTACGATCATCTCTGGCAGCATCCCGAACGAACTACAGTTCGCTGGCTGGTCCGCACCGCCCGTTTGTTACGCGATACCGACCTCGACGCCTCGTCTGCAAATATCATTGAAGCCGCTCGCTTGGCGGATGCTTTGGCAGCCCTGCGCGATCGCCCGCGGCCGGGGCTGGACGAACTCAATGCTGCCGTCCAGACGGTATTGTGTTTCGGCAGCGAGTTGCCGATGCAGCTCGTGTGGGACCGCGCGATCGTCGGCGATCGCTTGGGACGCGTGCCGGAGGCTGCCCCAACAGTGCCTCTGCAGCGAGACTTGCAGCGTTTGCAAAAACGCCTGCGCCTGAAGCCCGATCCCTCAGCACAGCAAAAGGAACTCGACCTACGCAAACCGCTGGATCTGGAGCGATCGCAGCTATTCCATCGCCTGAGATTGCTGGCGATTGACTGGGGCACGCTGCAAGGAACTCGCGGGACCGGTACGTTCAAAGAAGTGTGGAGGTTGCAGTGGCAGCCGGAATTTGCCCTCCGGGCGATCGAAGCTGGGGTGTGGGGCAACACGGTGGAGGCTGCAGCAACGGCGTGCAGTTGCGATCGCGCCGATCGCGCCCCAGACTTGCCGTCGCTGAGCGCGCTGCTCGATCGCGTATTGCTGGCCACGTTACCCTCAGCAATCGCGCGGGTGCTGCAATGCTTGCAAGACGCCGCTGCCGTTGCCAGCGAGATCGCTCACTTGATGGACGCGCTGCCGCCACTGGCGCGGGTGGCGCGCTACAAAGACGTCCGACAAACGGATGCGGCGATCGTGGCGCGGGTTGTTGACAGTTTAGTCGCGCGCATTTGCATCGGCTTGCCCGCAGCGTGTGCGTCGTTAGATGACGATGCGGCTGCGGACATGGATGCTCGCATGCAGCAGGTCAACCGCGCCATCAATCTCCTGCGGAACGACGACCATCGAGCCGTTTGGTGGCGGACGATCGCCCAGCTCGGCTGTCAAGACAACCTCCATGGCTTGCTGGCCGGACGCTGCTGTCGGATGTTGCTCGATAGCGATCGCATCGATCGGGTTGAGGCAGCGCGTCAGTTGAGCTATGCGCTCTCGCGCGGCGGCGATCCGGCGCGAGCGTCAGCATGGATCGAAGGCTTTTTACAAGGCAGTGGCTTGCTGTTGCTCCACGACGATACACTCTGGCATGTTCTAGACGATTGGGTGACGGCACTACCGGCAGCAGATTTTACTGCCATGCTCCCGTTGCTGCGCCGGACCTTTTCCACCTTCGCTGCTGCCGAGCGGCGGCAGATGGCCGAGCGCGTTCGCCATGGCGGGACAACCGGCGCGATCGCCCCGGACGAAGCTGACGCCAGCGGTGCGGCCGTGCTGCCGTTAGTTGCCCAATTACTCGGAGTAACGCTAGCCGATGTCCGAACCGATCCCCAACACAAACGGTCGAGTGAATTGCCCCAGTAGCGATCGCGAGCGGCGCTGGCGCTTACTCCTGGGCGGGGGCGAAGACGGCAGCGGCGCCGGATTGTCGGCCTTGGGAACGGAAGATGCTGCCCTCGATCGCGCCCTCGGTGCACTCTACGACCGCGACGGCGATCGCCGGGGCGGCTTGGGACGATCGGCCCCCAATGTCGCGCGCTGGCTCGGCGACATCCGCCGTTATTTCCCCAGTGCGGTCGTGCGGGTGATGCAACGCGATGCCCTCGAGCGCCTGAATTTGCACCAAATGCTGCTAGAGCCAGAGTTGCTGGAAGCGATCGAACCGGACGTCCATCTCGCAGCCGATCTCGTTGCGCTGTCGCAGGTCATCCCCGAGCGCACGAAAGAAACTGCTCGCCATGTGGTGCGCCGCGTCGTTGACGACCTGCTGCGCCGCCTAGACACTCAAACCCGCCAGGCGATCGCTGGCAGCCTCAACCGCGCCCAGCGCAACCGCCGTCCGCGCCACAACGAAATCGACTGGTCGCGAACGATCCGCGCTAACCTGCACCACTACCAACCCGAGTACCGCACGATCGTGCCCGACACGCGCATCGGCTTCGGTCGCAAGCGCGCGTCCCTCCGCGATATCGTGCTCTGCGTCGACCAAAGCGGCTCGATGGCAACCTCACTGGTCTATTCCAGCGTCTTTGCGGCGGTGATGGCCTCCCTGCCGACAGTTAATACGCAGCTCGTCGTCTTCGACACGGCCGTTGCCGATCTGAGCGAGTATCTTGAGGACCCGGTGGACGTCCTGTTCGGAACCCAGCTCGGGGGCGGCACCGACATCAACCGCGCCCTCGACTATTGCCAAAGCATTATCCATCGCCCCACCGACACGATTCTGGTGTTGATTAGCGATCTCTTTGAAGGCGGCGACGAAACCGTCATGCTCAAACGGGCTGCGGCCTTAGTCGCTTCTGGCGTGCAGGTGGTGACGTTGCTGGCCCTCAATGACGACGGCGCGCCGTCCTTCAGCGGTGACGTTGCCGCGCAGTTTGCCACCCTCAACATTCCGGCCTTCGCCTGCACGCCCGACCAATTTCCCGAGCTAATGGCTGCCGCGATCGCCCGACAAGATATCCAGCAGTGGGCAGCGGCTCGCAATATCGTCACCAACCGCAGCTGACTGGCACAATTGGCCCCGGAACACCCGCATGCTCCAAACCAAAGGGGACGCGCCGTGCGTCCCCTCCCCGTGACTGAAATCGTATCGCCGTTCGCGTCAGTCAGCCCATGGCCGCTCGGTTTAAACCGTTGCCGCGATCGCACCGTTACGGGCAGCGGCATCGGTGCCGTGTAGGTGCGCTTCCAGGAACCACAGGTATTTGTCGGTCGTTCGCGACACTTCCGTGTACAGGTCGGCCGTGTCGGCATCGCCCAGCTCGTCCGTTGCGTCGATGCTCTCGCGCACGTGCTTTGCATAGGCCGCCATGCGGTCCGACAGCGCTACCACGTGGTCTTCACCCGACGTGATGTCGTATGGATACTCCGGCAGAATCGAGGCATCAGCCGCCACGCGAGCCGTGCCGTATGCCAAACCGCCCAGTGCCGTGACGCGCTCCGCCACCATGTCCACATAGTCTTCGAACTGCCCGGCAATCTCGTCGAAAAGCTCGTGCAGTGGGTAGAAGTCCTTACCCTTGACGTTCCAGTGCGCTTGCTTCACCTGAGTTTTGAGGTCCAGCGTGGTTGCCAGTGTTGCATTCAGAATCTCCACGATCGCCAATCGCTGGTCGGCGGCTAAGTCGATGCGCGTGGCGTAGAGGCGAGTCGGTCGGGTTTGCGTTGCCATGTGCTGTCTCCTTACAAGTCGTGATTGGATTGCTGCACTTAATCAGACCGTAACTTGACTATAGATTATCGATAATCTATAGTCAAGTAAAACTAGACGAAAATTTCACGAGTGCGGACGATGACTCTAGAGCGGCAGTGCATGAGCGATCGGGTACGTCAGGTGCTGTTGGAGCGGATTATGGACGGCACCTATAAGCCGGGCGATCGCCTGGTGGAGCTGCAGATCGCGCGGGAGTTGAATACGAGTCAAGCGCCCGTGCGCGAAGCCTTGCGGGAGCTGGAAGTCCTGTCGTTGGTCGAGTCGCAAGCGTACAAAGGCACGCGCGTGCGAGCTGTAACGCCGCGCGAGTTGCAGGAATCGCTGCAGGTACGAACGGCACTGGAAGCGCTGGCTGCGGAGCTGGCCGCCCCCAAGTTCCATGCCAACCCCGCTCCGCTGCAGTCGGCACTGGCTGCCCTGCAGGATGCGAGTGCTCGGGGTGATACGGTCGAGCATGCGCGCTGCGACCTCGAATTCCATCGCGCGATTTTAGAAACGGCCGGCAATCAGGTGTTGTTACGGATGTGGGACATGCTAGCGTGCGGAGCCTGGACGCGTCCGGACGCGACTGCCGGCAACCTGCAGTCCGACGAACTGACCGCGCTCGCGAACGAACACAGCGCGATCGTTCGCGCCCTCGCACGGGGTGACGGCCGTGGGGCGGGAGACCTATTGGCCGCGCACTTCCAAACCGACAACCGACATCGCGATCGCAGATCGCTTGCGCCGGCCTCCGAGCCCTCGGAGTAAGCGATCGCTCAGCACCGTAGGCAACGGACGAGAAAGTTAGACTAGAGCAAACTCTTTTATCCCTATTGGAACGCGCGTGCGAGCGCAACAGGCGAGCGATGACCAAACACGACTACCTCGGGCAATCCGACGCACGACCGCTAATGCGGCGATCGCGGCGGCAACCGCGCCTCCTGCAGCGCGCGCTTCTGCCCCTCGTGGCAAGCGCGACCGTGCTGGCTGGAGCGGCGATCGGGTCGCCTGCCCTCGCCCAAGCGTCATCCAATGAAGACAGCGATCGCATTAACTACAGCGAGTTCATCACCCAAGTCAAAGACGGAAAAGTCGCCAGCGTTGTTATCGACTCGCGACTTAACATCGCACGCGTGTACTATACCGACGACCCCGATGGGGAAGAACCCAAGCAGGTTCAACTGTTCGAGCGCAATACAAGTGCCAGCAGCCAACTGACAGAGTTGCTCATCGACAACGACGTCGAGTTCGGCGAAGAGCCTTCGATCGATCGTTCCGTCGCGATCGGGGTCCTCGGAAATTTTTTGTTAGTTGGCTTGCTCTTGGGGTTCCTCGTTTTACTCTTCCGGCGCACGGCCCGTGCCTCCGGTCAGGCGATGAGCTTCGGCAAATCGCGGGCGCGCTTCCAAATGGAATCGCAGACGGGCGTCACGTTTGACGATGTGGCAGGTATCGACACCGCCAAGGAAGAACTCCAAGAAGTTGTTTCCTTTTTGAAAGAAACCGAACGGTTCACGGCCGTTGGGGCGCGCATCCCCAAAGGCGTTCTGCTGATCGGCTCGCCGGGAACGGGTAAAACACTGCTGGCGCGGGCAGTTTCGGGCCAAGCGGGCGTTCCATTCTTCAGTATTTCCGGGTCGGAGTTCGTGGAGATGTTCGTCGGTGTTGGGGCGTCGCGCGTGCGCGACCTGTTCCGCAAAGCCAAGGAAAACGCTCCCTGCTTGATCTTCATCGACGAGATTGACGCTGTCGGCCGCCAGCGCGGTGCGGGCATCGGCGGCGGCAATGACGAGCGCGAGCAAACCCTCAATCAGCTCCTGGCAGAGATGGACGGGTTTGAGAGCAACACCGGGATCATCATCATCGCAGCCACCAACCGCCCCGACGTGCTCGATCTGGCTTTACTGCGACCGGGACGCTTCGATCGCCAAGTTACTGTCGATTTGCCCAGCTACAAGGGACGTTTGGGCATCCTCAACGTTCACGGACGCAACAAACGCCTGTCGCCGGAGGTGTCTTTGGAGGCGATCGCGCGGCGCACGCCGGGATTGTCCGGAGCCGACCTGGCCAACCTGCTCAACGAAGCGGCTATTTTGACAGCACGGCGGCTGAAAACCGAGATCGGGCTGAGCGAAATCGAAGACGCGCTCGATCGCGTCACGATCGGCATGAGCTTGAGCCCGCTGCTGGATAGCAAGAAAAAGCGAATTGTGGCGTACCACGAAGTCGGACACGCCCTGATGATGACACTACTGGAACATGCCGACCCCCTCAACAAAGTCACGATCATTCCCCGCTCGGGCGGCGTCGGCGGCTTCGCACAATCCACTATCAGCGACGACATGCTCGATAACGGTTTGCTCAGCCGCGCTTGGTTGCTCGATCGCATCACGATTTTTTTAGGCGGGCGTTCGGCGGAAGAAGAGGTCTTTGGCGACGAAGAGGTGACCGCCGGTGCGGCGAGCGACTTGCAGATGGTGGCCGACCTCGCACGCAAGATGGTCACGCGCTATGGCATGTCGGAGTTGGGAACGGTGGCGTTGGAAAGCAGCAACGATCGAGTCTTTCTCGGCGGTAACGACATCAACCGTACGGAATACTCCGAGGCGGTTGCCGCACGTATCGACCAACAGGTACGCGCGATCGCCGAACGCTGCCACCAACAAGCCCGTCAAATCTTGCGCGAGAACCGCCCGCTGGTCGATCGCCTGGTGGACGTGTTGCTCTATGAAGAGACGATTACGGGCGATCGCTTCCGCGAAATCGTTGCCGAAAGGGCGACGCTCCCGGAGAAACAACTCGCTGCTCAGGGCGTTGCAAACCCATGAGATGTTTGACCTTGGAATTGGCACTGTCCGGTAACGCAAAAAATGCACCAGGAGCCTGACCGATAGCGTCAGCATCTCTTCGGATTTGCTTTAGAAAAGAGTCTTGCGCTTCAGTCTGGCTAGGTAGTGCCTCAGCCTTGTATTCTTTCCTTCCACTCGGGCCTTCCACTCGGGTCGTAGAGGTTTTACTCACCACGATCTCGGTTGCATCCACGAACTTTGGATACACCGGGTAGCCATCGCTCACCTACCAGACCACCCCACCCTTGCACGCGCTGCCAAAACTTCTCAACGGTTTTGTGGGTGCGGTCGCTAACCTTGAAAGCAAGGATGCCATGCTGTTTATGGTCAACCACCCTCCAGATCCATCATTTTTTTCTTGGAGCCGACGAAGGTTGTAGTTTTTCGAGTTCCCCAATTTCAGGAGCTTGAGTCTCGTCAGTGGGGAGCTGGGGGATCTACTATGCCCTCAAACGGACCCAATTGATGACGGTGTTGTGGTTGACCCCAGTGCAACGTTCGATGCTCCGGAACCCCTGCTCCTCGACGTATTCGCCGCAAGCCGTCTGCCCTAACTTCCGGTGGGCAACCACGTTGAGAGTAGAACTCGACCAATTGACGGCCGCAGTCCTTGCACTGGTAGTTTTCTTGCCGCATCGGTAGCCGTTCTTACAAATTTGCTGGGATTGGCATTTGGGGCATCTCATCCTTCCATTGTGCGATACCCCGTTGAACCCGTTCGAAAGGCGATCTCATTCAACCGAACCACGCCAGCAAGGCGCGGGCAATCTAGTTGTGGTGGACGCGACTCATGCGATCGCGATCGGATGCTCTTTGCTCGGCGGACGCATGACACGGCGATCGATCTTTGAGGGACCACGCACTCGGATCTCGAATAACCTATTACCCTTTAAGCAATCCGAACTACCCCCGATCGTAAGCGTGCCTGGACATCAGTGCTGGTCAGGATTTAACTTTTGCACCTCCCTGCGAAACAGATCCGCTCTCCTTCAAAATTCATCCCAACTGCAACGCGACCTGCGCCGAACGATATGGGCGATCGCGATCGGCCCCGTGTCACAATGAAGTCTTGAGAGCAGGCTCGAACAAAAATAAGACATAACTTGCTCCCAACATGGAGCAAATCTAAATGGCGGTATTTAATGGGAGCGAAGGCCCTGATGACCTGTTTGGTACTGAGGGCAATGATTTCTTTTACGGTTTTGGCGGGGCAGACATCTTTTTGGGTTTCAACGGCAGGGACTATATCGATGGCGGGAATGACGGCGACATACTGTTCGGCGGAAATGGCGACGACTATATCGATGGCGGGAATGGCGGCGACACCATGTTTGGTGATAACGGCAACGACACCATTTTTGGTGGTGACGGCATCGACCGCCTGTACGGCGGGAGAGTTGGGAACTTTCCCCAACTATACGACGAGGTCGACCTGTTAGTTGTTGACGGCAACGACAAACTGTATGGCGGCGGCGGCGGCGACTTCCTCTACGGAGACGACGGCAACGATTCCCTTTACGGCGAGAACGGCGACGATGACCTGTACGGTCAAAACGGCATCGACGTCCTGTACGGTCATGACGGCATCGACCGCTTGTTCGGGGGGAACGGCCACGACCGCCTGTTCGGTCAGTTCGGCAACGACTTCCTTTACGGCGGGAACGGGAACGATTTCCTTTACGGTCAGGAAGGTATCGACATCCTGTACGGTCATGACGGCCACGACCGACTGTCCGGCGAGGACGGTAACGACCGCCTGCACGGTCAAGGCGGCCACGACTTCCTTTACGGTGGGGACAACGACGACTTCCTTTACGGTCAGGAAGGTATCGACGTCTTGTACGGCGGGAATGGCGACGACCGCCTGTCCGGCGGGAACGACGACGACCGACTTTACGCCGAGGACGGCGACGACCGACTTTACGCGGGGAACGGCGACGACCGACTTTACGGTGGGAACGGCGACGACCGACTTTACGGCGACGACGGCGACGACCGACTTTACGGCTGGAAAGACAACGACGCTCTATACGGTGAGGAAGGTAACGACTTCCTGTTCGGCGAGAACGGCAACGACTCCCTTTACGGAGGGAACGGCGACGACTCCCTTTACGGAGGGAACGGCGACGACTTCCTGTTCGGCTGGAAAGGCAACGATTCTCTGTATGGCGAAAACGGCAACGATTCCCTTTACGGAGAGAACGGCGACGACGTGCTGAGTGGTGGCGCGGGGGACGATACGCTAGTTGGCTACGGTGACAGCAGCTCCGAGTACGACACGCTCGCAGGCGGCGCCGGCACAGATACCTTCGTTCTGGGCGATTTAGGTCGAGTGTTCTACATGGGTTCCGGGCACGCCCACATCACCGACTTCACGAGTAATTCGCTCGCCATCGAAGACAAGATCCAGATCTCCGGCAATCTCAGCGATTACACCCTCGACAAAAGCGTCAACTATGGGGGAGGTTCAGCTCTGGATACGGCGATTTATCTTGGCAGCGACTTGATCGCGGTGGTAGAAGATACGATGGCAATTGCTCTGACGGCTGATTACTTTACGACGGTGTAACCGGAGTCAAGACGGTTACCCATCTCGTGACTGTTTCAGCTTCGCTTCGAGCCTCCGACTTCACGGTCCGGGTCTTTTTCCACGCGAGGGGGGGTACCCAGCTCGGGCATGCTCAACTTAACGGCGTGCTTCAGAAAATCGACAGTATTTCAGGACTCACGCAAAAGTTAGAGCGATTGATAGTCGTTTGAGTTGCTCGAGCAGGGAGTCCAACAGCAAATCTCGCTTCAGCCGATCGCCCGTTTACTCGGTTCGATAGGCAATCTCATTCAGCCGAACCACGCCAGAAAGGCGTGGGCAATCTAGTTGCAGTGGACGCGACTCTTGCGATCGCGATCGGGTGCTCTGTGCTCGGCGATCGCACTCTAATGCGATCGCTTGTTGAGGGTCCGAACGCTTGGATCTCGCGCCCCTTGTTACCCGCGAAGCAAACCGGACTGCTTGGGATCGGACGAGCGTCTGGACATCACTGCTGGTAGGGGTTTGAATTTTGCACCTCCCCGAGCAATAGATCGGTTCGCCCTCTACATTCATCCCAACTGCAACGCGACCGGAGCCGAATGATATGGGCGATCGCAAGCTGCCCTGTGTCACTCATCTACAAGAGCCCGATCGGGTCAAAAACAAGACACAAATTACTCCCGATGTAAGAAGAAATCAATCCAATTTGCGACCGCGATCCTCGTCAGAATCTTGCGAGCTTGCGACACTAATGGTGTGAGATAAATCCGAAGCCGAACAAAAAATTATAGAAGAATTCGATGAGTCTTAAATGACTCCAGATCCAGACTCTATGTCATTCTTCGTGTGTAGTATTCCTCAGCTAAGCCCCTTTCAACCAGGAGCAAAATAATGATTTCCAAACACGGTAAAGCTCTACTCCATATGAATGGAAAACACTGGAATACCGGCGGCAGCGTTGGAAACATTAGTGATTTCGCTGGCTCGGCAGCAATCACCTACAGCTTTATGGACGGTCGCCTTGCTGGTTCCGATCCCCACCAATTTCAAGACTTCGTCGATTTCTCCACAACTCAAGAATCCTGGATCCAACATGCGATGGACCACTATCAGGAAATTGCAAACATCACCTTCACTGAAATTGTATCCGGTGGCGACATCGACTGGGGCTATGCCCAAACCTTCTACAACTGGGATGGTGATGGTGTCATTGGATTTGATGAAGGTGCTGATAGTTTGGCAACGCGTCCTCACAGCAGCGGTTCGTTCATCGCGGACGATCGCGGCCGCAAAGACTTTAGCGGGGATTCTTGGGATTATCACCCTTTGCATTATGGATCCCCATACCCTGGAGACTACACGATTCGCGAAACGATTTGGGATGGGGGCGGCATCGACACCATCGGCACCCTCGATCAAACCCAAGATGCCGTCATCAACTTGAATCCGGCTACCTTCAGCAGCATCGGCTCATACCCTGAGAGTGATAACTCAGACAACCTGGCGATCGCCTTCAATGCCACCATCGAAAACGCGGATGGCGAGTCCGGGAACGATAACTATAGCCAAAACGATCTGGGCGACAACGAAACTTTGATCGTTCAAGACGCCGACGTCATCCTGCACGGTGGGGTTGGCGACGACGAGCTTTACGGCGGGAACGGCAACGACGAGCTATACGGTCATCCCGGTAACGACTACCTGAATGGTGGTAACGGCAACGACTACCTGAATGGTGGTAACGACAACGACATCCTGGTCGGCGGGAGCGGCTACGACGACCTATTTGGCGGGAACGGCATCGACTTTCTGGACGGCGAGGATGGCAACGACGAATTGTTTGGCGGGAATGGTAACGACTTCCTGGACGGCGGGAACGGCAACGACTATCTTTACGGTGAGGACGGCGACGACTTCTTATACGGTCGGGACGGCAACGACTACCTGCTCGGTCAGGACGGCGACGACAACCTGTTTGGCGGAGCCGGCAACGACTTCCTGGACGGCGGGAACGGTAGTGACGAACTCGACGGCGGAGCAGGCATCGATACGGTCGGTTACATTGCCTGGCACAATGGCGGCACCTTCAACCTGACGAGCGAAGTTGCTATCTTAACGGGTTTTGGTTTCGAGGTCATTGCCAACTTCGAGAACATCTCCACGGGCAACGGTAACGATACCATCATCGGAAATGGTGCCAGAAATTTAATTGTTAGCGGTGGTGGCAACGACTACCTCTACGGCGAGGACGGCAACGACTTCCTATACGGTCGTGACGGCAGCGACTACTTGTACGGCGAGGACGGCAACGACCGCCTTGACGGCGAGGACGGCAACGACCGCCTGTACGGCGAGGACGGCAACGACTTCCTGTTCGGCGGGAACGGCGAGGACCGTCTCTACGCCGGGAGCGGCGACGATCGCCTGTATGGCGGGAGCGGCGGCGACGAGCTGTACGGTCATGACGGCAACGACCAACTGTACGGCGAGGACGCCAACGATCGCCTGTACGGTCAGGTCGGCGACGACCGCCTGTATGGAGGCAACGGCGACGACTTCCTGTACGGTCAGGACGACAACGACGAACTATACGGCGGGAACGGCGACGACCGCCTTTCCGGC